>NZ_JBFSRZ010000032.1:0-54610 GCF_041466065.1 Vibrio sp. 10N.239.312.C11 | reverse complement strand
AGCAACGACAGAATCCTTCGGTATTTAGACCGTCAACCTCCCTCGGTAATCACAGGAGAGCACCTGACGCTTGTAAACACGTGTCACTTACTAGAAGCTAAATCCATCGTTCTCGTCGATTTCAAATGCTTCATGCTCAGGTTTTCAAATGCTACTGAGTAAATCCCCCCGTAACATTCCACTTCAAAAATCTTCGAGACTAAAAAAACTATCAAGTTGCTCTTCTAAAAGAAATGAGCCATTTGGGGCGGCCGAGTTCCCCCCGAACTCGACCTGTTCCAGACGCGCAAGCAAAGGCGTTTGGTTTCTGGCTTACTGATAAATTAACCAATTTCAGTTTGTTGTGTAAATAATCAATAGTTTGGCAACTGATAGGTAGATCGTATTTCGATGTGCAAATCATAGAAATGAATGATGGCAACCGTGGTGCTTGAGTTTATGCAAGGAGGCTGGCGTATTGAAGTGAAAGGGCCGACACAATATGAAACCTGTCTTTCTAGTTAATAATGTCGTTATTATTTAAATTGTAGGCATTTATAACTGGCTAGTGGAGTGTGCTAGTTTTAAGAGTTGGTCATCTTTTATTCTGGTGTTATACACTGCTTTTTATTCCTCGATTGGATTTAGTGTCTGAATTATTAAATCTGACGGGATAAATGATTGTTTAATGTTGATTTGGCAAGATCTTCAAGTATCCTTTATGTAAATAAAACGTTAAATATCGAAAGTTAATTAACAATCATTAAGGAGTCGATGATGTTACATGCTCACGAAAATACCCTACATATTACCCACCTCAGTAACCATGCAGTTAAGGAGTTGTCACCATCATTCTCTAAGCTACCAAGCACAGAGCATGCAGATGGCCAGTTCCGATTGAGAAGGTACTCAGTGGTTGAATTCAGTAATGGACAAGTCGTTGAGCTAGACAAACATAACTTTGTTCAGTCTGAAAACATTAATCACTTTCAAGGTGATGTTGTTCGTCAGTTCGAGCCGATTGAAGCGAATATTCTAAGCAGCGAAGGCATGCAAGAGATGTGTGAACTGTTTATTGAAACCAACGGGCTTGAAGACGGACAAGAAATCGAAATCCATCAAATCCGCATTGCCGCTATTTTTGAAGAAACTCAGGTTGCACCAGAAGGTGTTCACCAAGACGGTTTTGACCACATCGCGATCATTGGTGTTACTCGTCACAACATCGTTGGTGGTGAAGTTATGCTTTATCAAGACTCACATGAAGCGCCATTCTTTAGAAAAGTATTAGGCGATGGCGAGGTGGCAATGCTTGCTGATAGTAAGCTTTGGCACAATGCACAACCGATTCGTACCATAGACCACGGCGAGATGGGCTACATGGATGTGTTTGTTCTAACTGCTAAGGATGCGCGCAATGTCCTTCACTCTTAATGACGTGCGCCAACAGTTTAGCGCGTTAGGCCAATATCATAATGGCAAGCCAGTCACTTTCTTTGATGGGCCGGGTGGCTCTCAGGTGCCTGAGAATGTTTTAGCATCAATGACCGAATACTTAGGGCATTTCAATTCAAACCTAGGCGGCCACTATTTTTCTAGCCAAAAGACCACAAGTTTAATGCAGCAAGCGCGAGAAGCGGCGCAAGCACTGCTTAATGCGGAGTCTTCTGGCAACGTTGTGTTCGGAGCGAACATGACATCTCTGACCTTCCAATTGAGCCGAGCGATCAGTCGCGATTGGAAAAAGGGCGATGAAGTTATCGTCACGGCGTTAGACCATTACTCAAATGTATCGAGTTGGCAGCAAGCGGCAGATGACAAAGGCGCGATTGTTCGCCAAGTTCGCGTAGACGAGTCGGATTGCAGTTTAGATATGGCGCACTTTGAATCGCTGCTTAACGAGAAAACCAAGCTTGTCGCGGTGACGTTTGCTTCAAACACGACAGGCTCGATTGTTGACATGGCGAAAGTTATCGAGCTTGCACATCAATATAGCGCTCAGGTTTATGTCGATGCCGTTCATTACGCGCCACACCATTTGGTCGATGTTCAGCAATTGAATTGTGATTTCTTAGCGTGTTCAGCGTATAAGTTCTTCGGCCCGCATGTGGGTATTGCTTATGTTGCGCCTCAATGGCTGCATACTTTAAAGCCTTACAAGGTAGAGCCTGCAACCAATATCGGCCCAGGTCGTTTTGAGACAGGTACGCAAAGCTTCGAAGGTCTTGCTGGTGTGATTGCGGCGGTAGATTACTTGGCGCAATTAGGCGATCCCGCTGATTCATTGCGTTCTCGTTTAGAGCAAAGCTACGCGCTGTATAACAAGCACGAGAGCCAACTCAGTGAGTACTTCCTGAAACGCTTGTCCGATCTTGAAGGGGCAAAGCTTTACGGGAAAACCGAGTTTGATTCGAACCTAAGAACGCCAACCTTTGCGATTACCTTTGATGAGCACTCCCCAGAGTTCATAGCTAAGAAGTTGGGTGAGCATAATATCTGTGTGTGGAATGGTCACTTCTACGCATTAGGGCTGGTGAAGCAGTTGGGTATTGAAGAGCAGGGCGTGGTGCGTATTGGTTGTATGCATTATAACTCGATTGAAGAGATCGACTTGTTGTTCAATGTGCTTGAAGGGATCTTGCGAAGCCACTAGCACTTAATCGCTATAGAATTAGAAAAGAGCATACTTCTCTCAATAATATTGAGGTGGAAGTATGCTCTTTTTTGTTTGATTGAGCTTATATCTGTTTAACGGCAGTTATTCTATTAGGACGGTTACGAAGACTAAAACCGTTAATCGATTAACTCCATGACTTAACTAAGAGAGCTGCTTAACCAGAGCTGCACCTACTGCGTGCGCACTGGTTGGGTTTTGGCCAGTAATCACTCGCTCATCAACAATTACAAGCTCATGCCAAGGTTGAACCTTGTTGAAACGCGCAGCGCTGCGAGCAAGAGACTCTTCCAATAAGAACGGAATGTCATTGATGGTGCCAAAGTCGATTTCTTCTTCACGAGTAAAACCAGTCACCGATTTAGAGCTTAATAGCTTCTCGCCGTTGCTTAAAACAATCGGAAGCAGTGCTGCTGGGCCGTGACATACTGATGCGATCACACCGCCATCTTCATAATGCTTAGCGGCAATCGTTGCGAATTGCTCGTCGGTTGCTAAGTCAGAAAGTAGGCCGAATCCACCTGGGTAGAAGATAGCATCGTAGCTTTCTACGTTAATTTGGCTTACCGGAATCGTGTTATTGATACGGTTCTGGAAGTCATCATCAGCCAAGATTTCTGCGTTTACTGAATCACCTTCAATATCGGTTCCATACAGCGGACCTTTACCACCCTTGATCGACGCGATGTCGTACTCAAAACCCGCAGCAATGATCTCTTTCAGTGCATGAGTCAGTTCTGGAGCGTAAGTACCGTTCGCTTGGTCTGTATCGCCTAGTGTTACGTGGTTAGTTACAGGTATTAGTATTTTTTTCATGATTCGTCCCTTTGAGCACGTTTGTTTGGTTTCAGCGTCGTGGCTTTTATTTAGAAAACCAAAGCTTTCAATTTAGATACCGCTGTTTCGTTACCTGTAATACTAGTAGTAAACCATTTGAGTGATAATATGCCGAGTAGACAAAACATTATTGCTATATAGCAATAGTGGATGTGAATTAGTCGGATGTGAACTCGTTAGATGTAAACAGGTGAAGTATGGATAGCTTTGAAGGTATTAATGAATTTGTGGCGGTAGCGGAATGTCACGGCTTTTCTGCAGCAGCAAAAAAGCTGGGGGGCAGTACCAGCCATGTCAGCCGCCAAGTATCGAGATTAGAAGAGCGGGTGGGTGTGGCTTTACTCGCTCGATCCACTCGTATGGTAAGTTTGACTGAGTCTGGGCATACCTATTATCAACAATGCAAAGATCTGGTTATCGGACTGCAACAGGCGAATGAACAAGTCACGTCTCAACAAGCTCAGCTGAGCGGTACTTTGCGTGTCAGTGCGGCGGGTGCGTTTGCCGAGAATCATGTTGCAGCAGCTTTGATGGAATTTGCGAAAGATCATCCTGAGCTCACCATAGAGATGAACTTCAATACTAAGATGGTTAACTTCATCGAAGATGGTATCGACTTCGCCATTCGTTACGGCCGATTAGACGATTCCGGTTTGGTGGCAAGAAAGCTCGTCGATCGCCCAATGGCGGCAGCAGCCAGTAAAGACTATATAGAGCAATTTGGTACGCCCACTCATCCAGAGCAGTTAAAAATGCACAGCTGCATTATCGCCAACAGTGATCAGTGGCTATTTGAGAAAGAGGGCAAACCGCTAAATGCAGTGCGAGTGCACGGGCGATGGCGCAGTAACAATTCGAGCGCAGTACTGAAAGCATGTGAAGAGGGGCTTGGTGTTGTCTACCTTCCTAAAAGCAGTTTCAATGGTGGCCTGACTAATGGAAAGCTTGTCCCGGTGCTTGAAGAGTATTGGGGAGCAGGAACCAGCAGTTGGGTCGTATATCAAAATCGTCGTTTTTTACCCCAGAGAGCAAGGCTGGCTATCGACTTCTTAGTCTCTTATTTTTCCGATTGGAATGAATAACCGAATAGATAATGCTTACATAGCTATACAATATCCTTGTTGTTTTTTGATGTGCGTAATAAGAAGGTGCTATTTGTCTACTTTTGATGACTTACGCTTACGATTGAGTTGTAGAGAAGCCTAAAGCAGTACGATATACTAGATATCATATTAATGTCCCTAACGCGTGATAGATTGTGTGGAAGCGTTGGCAGGATGTGTTGTTATGCTTCGGCTTATGAAGTGTAGCGAGAATGCGGAGTTGGCAATGTCTTCAATAAATTTCGAATCCACGTACGGTGTAATAACGATTCAAGATATGAATGTAGTGAGTGTTGACGCTAACTATGCTCGCATCTATGGATACCAATCACCGGAAGAACTACTTTCTGATATCGATAGCTTTCTAGATCTCATCTCAGAAGAGTACCATGTTTTAGCCTATCAAAATTACCTCGAAACGGTCAGTGGTCAACGAGACCCTCAGGTTCACACCTATACCAATATTGATCGCAACGGCAGAGAGTTCACCGTGTTTTCTATCGATCATGTGACGGAGTGGCAGGGAAGACCTGCACTGCAAGTCACGGTTATCGATCTTTCCCCTGCGATTCAGCTGCAAAATGCAGTGCGTGAGCAAGATAAGATGTATCACGACATGATCATGCAATCAGGGCAGGGCATCTTGGTTCACCGAGATTTCAAACCGTTGATGGTCAATCAATCCTGGGTAAAACTGCAAGGTGGATCTTCCATAGAGCAAGTCTTAGCGCTGGATTCGATTCTTGACTTAGTACCACAGCAGAATAGCGACGGCATCTATAAACACTATCAAGCGATCGTGTCGGGTGAGTTGTCGGGAACCAGTACCGTGGTTGAAAATATTGGCTTTGACGGTGTTCATCGCTTCTTTAATATTTACGATAATGCAATTACTTGGAAAGGTCAGCGGGCCGTTCAAGTAGTACTCGAAGATGTGACTCAAAAGGTGATGTTGGAGAAGCAGTTGGTTCACCAAGCGAATTACGATGAAATGACGGATCTGCTTAATCGTAGGGCGATTTATGAATGGTTGAGAGAGCATATGTTCTCTAAAAACTACCTTGTCTGTATGCTACTAGATATCGATGACTTCAAGTCGATTAATGACACTTATGGTCATATGGTAGGTGATGAGGTAATTTGTGCTTTAGCTAGCATAACCAAGCGTAATGCCGAGAAAGTTGGTGGAGTAGCAGGCCGTTGGGGTGGTGAAGAGTTCATTCTATTTATCCCCAATACGTCTCTTGAAACAGCTCTCGAAGTTTCAGAAGAGATTCGCCAACAGTTCAATCAAGTCGAGTTCAAAGTGGGTGAACAAATTCGTTTTAACTCTAGCGTGAGTATCGGAATCAGCGATAGCCGAGCGTGTGAAGACGGTGTCACTATTGACGCACTCGTGAATTTAACCGACCAATCTCTTTATCGCGCGAAAGCCAATGGCAAGAATTGCGTAGACGGAGATGTAGTCGCGCTTTAACGCCTAAAACCGTCACCCAAAGACGAATAGAATCGACAACGAAAAATGCCCTCAAGTCATCACTTGAGGGCATTTTAGTTTTTGGCTATTAACTGAACGCTTCTCACCATGAGAAACGCTTAAGTTCTATAAATTAGGCAGACACTTCCACTTCGTAAGAGCCAAATTTACGGATGTTAATCACGCCAGTATCTAGGATAAGGTATTGACCTTTAATACCTTGAAGTACGCCCGTCACTTCAGGGTTCTTATCAAAGTTGTGCGATACAATTTTCACAGGGTGCTGTTCAACTGGGTAGCTCAATGAAGTAGTGCTCTCACTGAGCACCTCGATAGCATCATCACCAAACTTCGCTCTGATCTCTTGAATCTTATCTTCTACAAGTGGCAATAGTTCTTTGGCTTTTTCAACCAACTCCATATCGTCACCGTCGCCTTTTAGCAGCGTGCGCCAGTTGGTTTTATCGGCGATGTGTTTTGCTAATTCGACTTCAATAAGGCCAGAGATCTGGCGCGTTTTTACCTTCAAAATAGGTAGGCCCTGAGTGGCTCCTTGATCAATCCAGCGAGTTGGAATCTGAGTATGGCGAGTGATTCCTACCTTAAGGCTTGATGTGTTCGACAGGTAAACGAAGTGATCGACGAAGCAATTTTCTTCACCCCATTGAGGCTCACGACAAGTACCTTGTTCGTAGTGGCAAGTCTCAGGCTTCATGATGCACATGTCGCAGCTTGCTAGCTTTTTCATGCACACAAAGCAGTGGCCTTGAGAGTAGCTTTTCTTAGTTTTCTTACCACACGAACAACAAAAAATATTACCAGTGTGGGTAAGGTTGATGGTTTTTCCAATCAGAGGGTTTAGCTCTACAAACTCTTCCCCTACAGGTAAACGGTAGGTAACCGCACCATCAAGGGAAGCACTCATTTTTCTGAGTGTTCCTTTTGCTAATAAAGACATGACATTACTCGTTGTATTTTGATTATTATTTCGTCGACTCGAACGCCTTGTAAGCAGTCGCTGCGGTTAACGATGATTATGCGATGAGTATAACAAATAGAGCCTCTATTTATACGCAATATTACTTGATTCATGCAGTGAATAATTGACTGGAAATACGTCATCTAAATTATAGTATGACATTTTGTTAAGGTGTGATATAACGTTTTTAAGTCAATTGTTAGTATGCAATCTAATGATTAATTTTGCTTGTTTATATCGTCAAATCCCAACTATAGGGACCAAAAGCCGGAAGCTTAGATGTGAAGTGGATTCATAAAATTGTTATCTTTCTAGTTATCGCAACACTTGCCATTGTGCAGTATTACCAGGTAAGTGGAAATCGTGTGATAACAACAATTACTCCTGAACAATATGAATTTATCGCGACCAGCGATCAAGTTGATAGAGGAGTCAGTACCTCCCAATTATCCTATGAAAATGGGCAGTATATTCTCGATTGTGAGCTTAAAAAATCCGAATATCCGTGGCCTTACTGTGGGCTATCGATTCGTATTAGCCCAGACATAACCACTGGTCTTGACCTTTCGCAGTACCACACCTTTAGAGTCAATATTGATTACCATGCGAAGGCTGATCCTAGTGGTCGTCTGAGAACGTACCTACGTAATTACAATCCTGCTTATTCGGTGCCTGATGACGAATATACACATAAGTATAACGGGATGGAGTTTTCTCCAGGAATCGATGGTGGCGTGATAGAAATTCCGATCAAAAATTTGCAAGTCATGACGTGGTGGTTAGCGGATAACGAGATTGCGTTAGAGCATTCGGCCCCCGAGTTTTCAAATGTGAACATGGTTGAGTTTGCTACTGCTTCTGGTGCTAAATTAGGTCATCATCGAATAATTATTCGAAGTATTGAGTTTGAGGGTTCGTATATTTCGGCTGAAAGCCTGTTCCTGATCTTGCTGTTTATCTGGGTGGGTACAGGCACTGTGTTTCTGCTTTCAGAATTACACCGCTCAAGAAAACGTATCGCGATCGCTGAAAAAAGACACCATCACTTAAAAAACGTCAATCGGGCATTGAGAGAGCAAAACTTCGAGTTTTCTGAAAAGGCTCATCGTGATGAATTGACAGGGATACTTAACCGACACGCGATTCGTGATTGGTTGAAAATGCAGTCGCAACAGGTGAAGCAAGGCCACGGCAAGTTAAGTATGCTCTACCTGGACATTGACTACTTTAAAAGTGTGAATGACAAATACGGACACCTGATGGGTGATCATATCTTGCGTGAATTCAGTATGGTGGTTGGCAGCTCTATCAGTGCGACGGACAAACTTGTACGTTGGGGTGGTGAAGAGTTTATTGTTTTTTGCCCTGAAACCGAAGCTGGCGAAGCGCAGAGAAAGGCAGAGAAAATCCGACTTTTGGTTAGCCAACATCTTTGGATTCATGGGGATTCTCTCACTTGCAGTATCGGCATTGCCGAGATGAAACAAGAGCGGGTGACAGAGACCATTGCCCGCGCTGATGAAGCCTTATATCAAGCGAAGCATTCAGGGCGAAATCAGGTGATCTTGAGCCACTAATCTGAAGTAGAGTTTATTGGTTTATAAGCCACACGTGCATATGTGACGTGTGGCATTTTTATGGCTCTTATCCCAATAGCTGACACAAAAAAGGTGGCGCGGGGCCACCAAAAGGGAAAAGCGTTTTTTGTTTTTAGATGCCCGTTTGGCTGATCTTATTAGTTAAATTGATCTTGCTAGTTAAACTGATCTTGTTAGCAGAGCGGGCATTTTTTTACTGGTTGAGCCGGGGGAAGCTGCAACCAGATTTTTTGAGAGGGGGCATTCCTGTAAACATTTATCTATAAGTATTTACCTATAAATATGTGTTTCTAAGCACTTGCCTGTAAAGCTTTCTCTATAAGCGTTAGTGCTTACCAGAAGATCCAAGCGAACAGAGTCAGTACTAGGATACAAACTAGGTTCAACACCATACCGATTCGCATCATCTCTCTCTGCTTGATATGACCCGAACCAAAGACTATCGCATTCGGCGGTGTCGCAACTGGTAGCATGAAGGCGCAAGAAGCGGCAACAGCAATCAGTGCAGACAAGATAACTGGCGACATACCTAGCGCTTCAGCAATGGTTGCGAATACTGGGACAAGCAGTGCCGCACTCGCTGTGTTACTTGCAAATTCCGTTAGGAATACCACGAAGGCTACCACAGCTAGAATTGTAAGAAGTACGCCTGCTGTTTCTAAAAATCCGCTTAGTGAGTGTGCTAAGAATACGCTTGTTCCTGTCGCTTTTAGAATGTTACTTAAGCAGATACCACCACCGAACAGGATAAGTACACCCCAATCCGTTGTCTTCTCAACGTCTTTCCATTCCACGGCTCTAGAAGCGCCAAGCAGTACAATGGCGCCAATCGCTACCAAACTATCAAACTTAGAGAACCCGCCAATCATTGCGTTGATCGGCTTGCCGAATATCCAAAGCGTTACGGTTAAAAGGAAGATAGACAGTGTGATTTTCTTGCTGTTTGTCCACTCGACAGGTGCATGGTCTAACTCGAATTTGTGGTCAAGTTTTGGCTTAGTCATCACGTACAAAATAATCATCGTGATTGGCAGTAAGATCATTGAGATAGGTAGCCCAAGCGCCATCCATTCTGTGAAGCTCAAGCCAACTTCTGCCGCAGCAATGGCGTTTGGTGGGCTACCAACTAAAGTTGCGATACCACCGATTGAAGCACAGTAAGCGATACCCAATAGCACGAACACGTAGGTGTTTCGGTCTTCACTTTGGTCGACTTTGTTCATGATACCAAGAACAAGAGGGAGCATCATTGCTGTGGTGGCGGTGTTTGAGATCCACATGGATAAACCCGCACTCACACCGAACAACATGAACACGGCTACCGACATTCTGCCTTTTGCTATGAGCAATACTTTGTCAGCTATCGCTTTATCCAGCTCTTGCTTGTTCAGTGCGGCTGCCAACGCGAATCCGCCCATGAAT
Organism: Vibrio sp. 10N.239.312.C11; assembly: GCF_041466065.1. NCBI lineage: Bacteria > Pseudomonadati > Pseudomonadota > Gammaproteobacteria > Vibrionales > Vibrionaceae > Vibrio > Vibrio sp. 10N.239.312.C11. Next base: position 44,541 of record NZ_JBFSRZ010000032.1, on the reverse strand, counting down.
AAGAATATGATGGGATTCGAAAAGTTAGCCAGTGCTGCGGGCGTGTTGAATACACCAAACAAGACAGCCAATAGGGGAACGAGCAAAGCGGTGATGCTGACGTGGATAGCTTCTGTTAACCATAGAATGGCAACGAACACGAGAATACTTAAACCCGTATTCACTTGCGCTTCGAATGGCAGGGAATTGAGCAAAACTGCAAATAGCGTGAAATTACCGATTAATATCATGCTGTTGCGGGTAAACAACCAGTGTTTCAGTGTAGTAACAAGTGCCGTCATAAGACGCTCCTTTTGTTTATCCTCGTTTTATTGGTGCACGACTTCGTTGAGCGGTGCTTATTATTTTCGAGGTATATAGACTTGATGTAGGGTCAGACTTTGTTGGGAGAATGTTACTCAAGTTAATAAAGGAGTGTTGGTGTGTTTTTGCTTAACAATGGGGAAGTGTGAGGCAACAAATTCAAAATGTGTAGTTTTCTACACATCGGTCTCTGCTGGTTCTAAAATAGGGCTTACTGAAGGAGTTGCAATCGGATTTTCAGTAGGGCTTGCTGTGGGGTCTGCTATAGGGTTTGCATTGGGGTCAGCAATAGGGCTAGGAATCGGCAATGATTCTGGTTTTGGACTGGGTTGGATCGGCTCTTTAGGGCCAAGGAATTTTGGCGTAGTACCAATAATATACAGATCAAGAAACGCTTTGGTACGTGCAAACACTTCACGTAAACGTATTGAGGTTCCTGAATGATGGGTTGGTCCTGAAACCGCCAAACACTGCGCATTAATATCGTAAGAGTTAGCGATAAATAGCGCTCTTTCACAGTGGAACTTCTGAGTGATGATTAGGAAGTTATCGGTATCGAATATCTTTTTGGCGCGAACAATCGAATCTAGGGTTCTGAACCCCGCATAATCTAGATTGATGCGTTCATCGGGGACGCCCGCTTTTAACAAGTCGCGTTTCATCGTCCACGGTTCATTGTAAGAGCGATGAGCGTTATCGCCACTCAGTAGAAATTGGTCTACCTTTTCACGATCGAACAGCTCAATTGCCGCTTCGATTCGGTGCTTATAATAGTCGTTGAGTGTTCTACCTAAATATTTGCTTGTGCCAAGCACAACGGCGACCTCAAGCTCGGGCACTTCATCTATATCGTAGATGATGCGATCTTCTGCTTGCCATGAAACCCAATAATCGATCGCAATAACCGCAGCGCTGCCTACTAAGAACACGAGGAAAGCGCCAAACAGAAAACCTTGCAGTTTTTTGTAAGCTTTTAATAAGTGGCTACGGAAAATGTGAGAATCAAATTTCACTCTCGGTATGGTCCTTTGACTGAGCATTAATTTTTGAGTGCTCGATAATACCAAATAAAAATGAGAAAAATCAGTTAAAAAGACAAGACAGTGTAAAGAAAAAAGCCCCCGCAGTTGCAGAGGCTCTTGTAAGAGTAGTTAACGCTCTTTATTCCAAGCGCAGCACGTTTATTAGAATGCAGTACGCTTGTAGCGACGGTAAACCGGCTGCCAGAAGTGCTGGTCTATCGCTTGTTGTAGTGCTTCTTCAGTGATCTCTAGAGCAACACCTTGCTCAATCGCTTTTTTACCAACGGCAAAAGCAATCTTCTTAGATACGGTGTGGATCTCTTCCAATGGTGGAAGTAGAGCACCTGAGCCATTGATAGCAAGTGGAGAACACGTTGCAAGTGCTCGGCTTGATTCCATTAGCATTTCGTCAGTGATGCGTGAAGCATTCACAGCCAATACACCAAGGCCAATACCTGGGAAGATGTAGCTGTTATTACACTGAGCGATTGGGTAAGTGGTGCCGTTGTGAACCACCGGCTCAAATGGGCTACCAGTCGCAACAAGCGCTTGGCCGTCAGTCCAACGAATAATGTCATTTGGTGTTGCTTCAACACGGCTTGTTGGGTTTGACAGTGGGAACACGATAGGGCGTTCGCAGTGAAGGTTCATCTCTTTGATGACTTCTTTGCTGAACAGACCCGGAGCACCAGATACGCCAACCAGAACCGTAGGTTTCGCGTGACGAACAACGTCTAGTAGAGAGAAACCAGTGCCGTCGCTTTCCCAATCTTTGGTGTTCGCGTTGGTTTGAACTAGACGCTGTTGGAAATCAAGCAGGTTTTGCATGCCTTCCTGTAGCAGACCCCAACGGTCAACCATGTAAACTTGAGAGCGAGCTTGTGCATCGCTGATACCTTCAGACACCATTTGAGCAATGATAGCTTCAGCAATACCACAACCTGCAGAACCCGCACCTAAGAAGGTGATGCGTTGGTCTGACAGTTTGCTGTTCGCTGCTTTACATGCTGCAAGTAGAGAACCAACCGTTACAGCGGCTGTACCTTGGATATCATCGTTGAAACAACAGAGGCGATCTTTGTAGCGTTCAAGCAGTGGCATTGCGTTCTTTTGTGCGAAATCTTCGAATTGAACTAGAGCATCTGGCCAACGGCGTTGAACGGCTTGAATGAATTCTTCAACGAATGCATCGTAATCTGCACCTGTGATACGAGGGTGACGCCAGCCCATGTACATTGGGTCAGCAAGACGCTGTGGGTTGTTTGTACCCACATCGAGCACGATTGGTAGCATGTAAGCTGGGCTGATGCCGCCACAAGCTGTGTAAAGTGCTAGTTTACCAATTGGAATACCCATGCCACCGATACCTTGGTCTCCCAAACCAAGAATACGCTCACCATCCGTAACCACGATAACTTTAACGTTGTGGTTTGTCGCATTGTTCAGTAGGTCATCGATACGATCGCGGTTCGGGTATGAGATAAACAGACCACGGCCACGACGGTAAATATTTGAGAAGTTCTCACATGCTGCGCCAACTGTTGGCGTGTAAATGATAGGCATCATTTCAGAGATGTGGTTTTGAACTAAACGATAAAAAAGCGTTTCATTAGTGTCTTGGATGTTACGAAGGTAGATATGCTTATCCATATCACTTTCGAAGTTACAATATTGCTTGTATGCACGTCCTACTTGCTCTTGGATTGTTTCGGTTGTTTCCGGTAACAAGCCTTCAAGGTTGAAAGAACTGCGCTCTTCAGCAGAGAATGCGCTGCCTTTGTTTAGAAGAGGGGTACTTAGTAGAGCAGGACCAGCATAAGGGATATATAGAGGGCGTTTATCGTTGTTCATTAGATGCCTAATATGGGAGAAAGGGTAACCGAAAAATGATAACGGTTTAGTTATTCAATTGTAAATAGTTTACCCCCGATCTTTGCAAACAAAATGATATTCTTACCCATGTCCCACACTTATCGAATTTTAGCACCATAATTCGTTATACTTTGCTCACACTTTTTCGCGACGCCTCTTTTTTATGTCATTACTTCCCATCGATGCTTATCAAAACGTATTTCACGAACAAATCGCTAATTCTCACCTAGTAGTAGAAGCTGAAACCGGGTCGGGTAAATCAACGCGCTTACCAATTTGGGCTTGCCAACATGGGCGAGTGCTTGTGGTTGAACCAAGACGAATAGCTTGTACCTCATTAGCTAAATATCTCGCCCTACAATCGGGCGAAAAGCTTGGTGACAAAATTGGTTATGCGATCAAACTTGAGTCTGAATACAACGAGAAAACTAACGTCGTTTTTGTGACGCCCGGTATCGCGCTGCGTTGGTTATCTGAAGATGGACTCGCTGGCTTTGATGTCATCGTTGTCGATGAATTTCACGAAAGGCGTTGGGATATCGATTTGCTGGTGGCGATTCTCAAACAAAAAGCGAGCCATCGCTTGGTGATCACGTCTGCAACCATCGAAGGTGAACGCCTTGCTCACTATTTGAATGCGGGTCGGATAAGCTGTGAAGGCCGAACTTATCAAGTTGCTATTGAACACCGAGCGAACGAATCCAGAACACTGCCTGATATTCGACATCTAGAGCAGCGCATCGCGGAAGAAGTGAATCATCAATTGATCGCTTCTTCTGGCGATATGTTGGTTTTTCTACCGGGTAAAAAAGAGATCGTGCAATGCGAACAAGCCTTAGCGAAAAATCCAGATATCCAAGTGGTGAAATTGCATGCGTCGGTCAGTGATAAGGAGCGAGATTTAGCGTTATCGGGTCGTAATATCGATATCAATGCTAACGGTTATGGCCTGAGAAAGGTCATTCTTGCAACCAACGTGGCAGAAACCTCATTAACCATTCCCGATATTGGTGTGGTGATAGATTCAGGATTAGAAAGACGCACCGTTCAACGAAACGGTAGAACGACTCTGATGCTTAAATCCATATCACGAGCCAGTGCCAAGCAACGAGCTGGTCGCGCGGGTAGGGTAATGGACGGCGCTTGTGTGCGTCTGTATGGTGAGCATGCGGCGTTAGAGTTAGTCACACCGCCTGAATTGCAGCGTGAAGAGCTGACCGAACCTATGTTGGCCGCGGCCTGTTGTGGTGCTCCGCTTGAGAGCTTGTCTTTCCTTGATCCTATTCCTGAAAAATCACTAAACAGTGCTACTCAAACCTTGCTGACGATGGAAGCGATTAAAGCCGACCATCAAATTACCGAGCATGGCAAAAAGCTGTATCCGCTGCCGATTGATGCTTTGTATGCCGATATCGTTACTCGAATCAAAACCAAAGCATTAAAAGAAGCGATGGTCGATCTCACTGCTGCGCTGTCCGTTCCTGCTCGCTTGTATCAATTACCAACCAATGCAGAACATTTGGAAGCACTCGCTCAACGAGAAAAGGAAGGGTGTGATTTATCCCTGTTGATTCAGATCGTTCGCGGTCGCGAATATCCGAATCTAGAAATCGATCAGCAAGCATTGAATGAAGCACAAGGACTGGCTAAGCAAATGCGTGAGGTGTTTGAACTTCCTCAATTAGAAGTCGCGTCCCGTTTCCCGCGTATTGAACTGATTGACACCATTATTAAGCTGCATCCTGAGTTAGTGTTTGTGCGCAGACTGAAAAGGAAAGAAGCCTTTGCCAACGGAGCGTTAGAGGTAGTACTCGGCCGTCAGAATCGTTTCCCGGACAATGCACAAGCGATGTTGGTGTTAGACACTCATAGTTTGCCGGGAAGAGGTGTTAAGCAAACACTGACCTTAGCGACGGTCACTGCACCTATTCCTTTGGATCTTATGATTGAAGCGGAGATGGGAGAGTGGCAACAAGGTGAAACCGTGGTTAATGATGATGGCGTCTTTACTGAGATGGCTTTGGTGTATGCCGGCCGCACGATCACGACCAAGCTCGTGGCAGCGGAAGGGCAACTATCGTTAAAGCCGATCGTCGATCTTGTATCGAATGGGGTTAAACTTCCCGGTTTTGCACAAGCTCGTACTCAACAAATCAAACATTGGCAGCTGTATGTGAAACTCGGTCTCGATGAACAAACCCAATACACACCAGAAATTGAGAACATTAACTTTGAGCTATGGTTAATAGAGCAGCTTGAAGTGTTAGGTGTCACTGATGTGAGCGAATTGGAAATGTTCGACCATGCAGATATTCCATTCGATGGTATCCCGACTTGGCTCTATTCAGAGTTTTCGGAAAAGTACCCGTTTGCATTGAGCCTTGCCGACTTGCAACTCGAAGTCGAATACCTGCCGGCACGCAAGCTGATTTACGTTCATTATCAATCGGGCAGTCGAAAGTTATCGCCAAAACGTTGGGAGCTCCCGACATGGTCTGGCTGGCGTATCCAGTACAAAAAAGCGAGTCGGATAATTGATATCAAATAGATGGATTAGTTTTATCTCTAAAATATTAATCAAATAGGTGCATATATGTTTTTTCAGTGCTTATTTTGTTACAAGTTTGATTTTTATATGCCTTTTTAACCAATCAAAAGGTCATAAAAGACTATTCTTCTATATCCTATTGCTATAAAGAAAGAGTTGATAGATATTGAGTATATTGTGTTGTCAAAGTGTCGGGGGACATCATGGATAAACAGACAGAGACGCGTGTAGAGTTTGATTACACAACATTTCTTGGCGCCTCATGCAGTAAAAAATGGACTTTTCTGGAAGCACTAACCACGATTGCGCCAGTATTTAGTACTGTCTGGCGAGATAGCATTAAAGAGCTCGCAAGCCCTGAAGATCGTTTATGGCAGATGGCATTGAAATCGATGTCGACGCGTAAAAGTGATGAGTCAAATATTGTTACCTTACTCAAGCTAGCCAAGCTAGAGGGGATCAATGAACTCAAAGTTGCTATGCCATATTCTCTTGAAGAAAAACAGATCGAGTACATTGAATCGCGCAGTCATTTGGTGATTGCCGAGAATACTGGAGAAGAGTTTACTATTAAGCTTTAATCTATCAGTATTGCTTAGAGCTTAGAGCTTAGAGCTTAGAGCTTAGAGCTTAGAGCTTAGAGCTTAGCTCAAATAAGATTAAAACGTACATGTAAAAAGGGCCTAAATACTGAGGCCCTTTTTGTATTTAAGTCGTTCTTGTACTTAGGCAGAACGTGATATCTAACCGCTATTAATCGATTAGGCCGTAGTTGGCACGCAATACATCGATGATCTCTTGCTTAGGATTCTCACTCAGTACGATTTCCGCACCTGTAATCTTCGCCGCGATATCAAGATAAGTACGTGACAGAGACATCAATGAATCCAATGGAAGTTCATTGTCACGAGCTAACGCTTCACGCTCTGGCATACGCTCTTTGTTCAAAAGAATGTCCGCATCAGGGAAGTAGTTAAGCAGGAACTGGCGGAAACCTTCTTTTGAATTCTCAACGATGTTACCGTTATTGTATTCCTGAGTATCCCAAATGCGAGATGAATCTGGAGTACCGACTTCATCCATGTAGATAAGCTTTTCTTTGCCTTGAGCATCGTTCACATAGCCGAACTCAAATTTCGTATCGACAAAGGTTTGATCGACTTTTGCTAGTGCTTGGCTAATTACGTTGAAGCCTTCTTTTAGACGTTTCTCGTAATGCGCAATGTCACTTGCTTGAGTAAAGTTGAACGCTGCGAAGTTATCTTCGATGTTGTTACGTGTGATGTTCACATCGTCAGCTTCTGGAACACCAGGAATCCCTTTCAAAATCCCCTTTGTAGAAGGCGTGATCAGTAGCTCAGGCAATTTCTTGTCTTTCTCAAGGCCTTCTGGCATCTCGATACCACAGAATTCGCGTTCGCCGTTTGCGTATGCACGCCACATTGAACCTGTGATGTATTGACGACAAATCGCTTCGATCATGACTGGGCGAGCTTTTTGTACAATCCATACGAACGGGTGAGGGATATCAAGAATGTGACTGTCAGCAAGGCCGTTGTCTTTAAACAATTTGAACCAGTGGTTAGAGATAGCATTCAGAGCCGCTCCTTTACCTGGAACACCTTTTAGATTCCCTTCACCACGCCAGATACAATCAAATGCAGAGATACGGTCACTGATCACCATGATTGCTAAAGGCGCATCTGGTGCTACATCGTAGCCTTTCTCTTTAATTAGTCGTTGGCTATCTTCTTCAGTTAACCAGTAGACTGAGCGAACCTTGCCACTGTGGACAGGTTTATCAGTACGGATTGGTAGGTCATCATTTACGGCAAGAACTTGATCAGCAAGGCTCATTTAGACATTCCTATCTTTTATCAAACGTCATACAGAGAAGTGCGGTGTGCACATGATTAGACGGGCATTATACCCAATCTACTATTTGCTTCCAGAGAAAAAGCAAACGATTGCTAAATCTATTGTTTAAATAAAAACCCCCGCCTAACAATCCGCTAAAAAATTGGCGAATTGTAGGGCAGGGGAAGGCAGTATATTTGGACTGTGTTTTGGATTTATGCTGTTAAGTTAACTAAGTTTGTTAGCTAAAAGATTAAGCTATGTTTATGGGCTATGTTTTTGAGCCAACATGATATTAAGCAAGGTGGTCTAGTGAATACGCTCTGAATTGGCATCAATAAAGAAGACTTCGCACTGAAAGCGCATTCCTAATGTTCTTAGGTATTGCTGACTGAATTGATCAATCGAAGCACTCGCAACAATCGCGCTCGCATTCTTAGATCGAATGGCTTTCTCGACGGTTTCTATTTCTGTCATTTGATTAGAGGCTTTCATGTGAATAACACGATCACAGCAAACATTATGTTGCTGCAGCTGTTTAGCCGATGGTCTTGGTGTTTGAGCCGTAAACAGTAACCACTGATGTTGATTGGACAGCAACGCCATTTTGGCAAACAACGCTTCTTCGTTTGAACTTTTTGTGTCACGAGAGACGGATGTAAATGCGCAGTGAGTTAGCGGGCTAGAGTGTTGTGCTTTAACGTGTGCTGGAATCATTTTGCTGTCCTTATATACATGCTGTATGCGTATACAGTAGTTTTTGTTGCTTATAAGATCAAGTGTTTTTTGAGGGATTATTGGACGATCTTGCTTGGTTGGGTAAGTGATTTTTATTTAAGCTGTTGAAAATATGGTAAAAATTAAATTTGAATGAATTCGTTGTTTTGTCTCATAAGTTGAAGAAATGTGAGCTTTATACAGGTGTATACAGTGGGTTTGACAGAAAAGTACTGTATACACCTGTATAGAAGATAAGAAGATAAGAAGATAAGAAGATAAGAAGATAAGAAGATAAGAAGATAAATCTCAGATACAAAAAAAGCGCCTTAGGCGCTTTCTTATATTTCAACGGTGTTGCTTATCTCAATGTCGCTTGGGAGAGTTTTGCTCTCATTTCCATTTCACCAATATTGAACTGGCGAACATCAATGGTGGCCATATCATTGCACTCTTTACATGCATGATGACACTTACCATCTAGGTAGTCGTGCTTTTTAACTAGGCTTGGCTTTTTGCACCAATCACAAACGCCTTCTATTGTGAACATATTCTCTCCTCACCTGTTTAAGTCAGGTGTATTTTCGGCGCGAATTATGACACAAGTAAGACTCATTAGTTAATAGTTTGTTACCTGTTTTTGAGAGGGGGATCGATTGCAGTACTAATAAAATCGATATCTTTGCGACTTTGGAAATCGAGTTTACTTGGCTGTTTACGTTTTTGTAACACTCTTAAGGATGGTTTTTAGCGAATTGTTCAAACGTTTCATCTCTTCGTCACATCCGTAACCATCAGGGTGGTATATTTTGGATAGCTGTTTATATCGAATTTTAATGCTTTTTTGATTCGGAATTGAGCTAGGTGTATACCCAAATAGAGCGCAGGCTACTTGTAAATTGTTCAGGCTGTTGTCATTTTTCTGTTTTTTTAACTCATGGAACATCGTGTGCAGCTGACGTTTCTGCTGCTTAATAGTGAAGTCTTTCGAGCTAAGCTGTGCTTCAAGTGTCTGCTTTTGTTGCCCCAATTCACCCGATTTTAGAGCGTGTCTTCTTTTTGATATCACCAGAGTCATGATAATGCTGACAATTGAAATCAACACGGCTAAGGCTGTGCCAATTAGATAGTCTGAATACGTTAGGTTAGAACGTGTTACCTGCTCTCTAGAGGGCAGATAAGAAGGGGAGCTACTTGCTCGCTCTGGATTAGATAGCCTCTGATTCGTGCTGCTTTCAGCAATGACGTTGTCATTGAGCTTCTCAATCGAAGAGATCTGCTTGGCACGTTGCTGGTTGAATTGCGCTTCCAGAATACGGTTATAGCCATCTTCGGCTGTTGGATTGTTTTTTAAGGCCGCTTCATACCATAGCTGTGCTTCATCTAATGGTTTTAGGAGTTCTTCCTCAAGTGAGGATTCGTAGAGCTTTGCGACTTCGATAGGCGCGCGTTGGTTACCTTGTAAGGCTGATTTAATAAACCATTCTAAAGCTAGCTTGTTGCTTTGCTCTACACCTGAACCTGCCAAGTACCATTCACCTAGCCTAAATTGCGCATCTGCATTGCCGTTTTCTGCGGATTGCGAGTACCAATAAAATGCATCGTGGGTGCTCAAAGGGATATCATTACCTGATTCATAAGCTTGAGCTAGTTGGTATTGAGAAACTGGATCTTGAGGTTGAGATTCTATCGAGAATGCAACGTTGCTTTCTGCATGAACGATGTGTGCAGTAGAGAACTGTATTGTAGAAAAGATGAGGGTGAAAAATAGAGTTCTAAGAAGTGATGATGACAGAAAGTTGGATAGGATAAACAATAGATAAGTCTCGTAAAAAAGCCCAGAGTCGGTATATCAGTATGAATATGGCTAGTCGTGTGACTTTGAACAAGCAACACGACGATAAGCAACTATATAGAGGTTAATTCAATAGATAAAGACGAACTGGGCTTTAATCGTGCTACTTAAGCGGCAAGATTTGAATTTCTACGCGACGGTTACAAGCGCGACCTTGAGAGGTGTTGTTGTCACATAGAGGGTAACGCTCACCGTTACCTCGAGCAATGGCACGGCCTGCAGCAACGTCTTGAGAGATCAAGAATGCACGAACCGATTCAGCACGACGCTCAGAAAGAACTTGGTTAGAAGACTCGCTGCCTGTGCTGTCAGTGTGACCTTCGATCACTAGGCTAGTGTCTGGGTATTCAACTAAGATGCGCGCAACGCCGCGAAGTGTTTTGTGGATGCTTGATTCTAAAGCGTAAGAACCAGAATCGAAGCCAATGCCGTTCTCTAGGCGAAGTAGAAGTTGGTTCTCACCAACACGCTCTACTTGAACGCCTGAGTTCATGAGTTCTTCACGAAGTGCAGCTTCTTGCTGGTCAAAGTAGTAACCGATACCACCGCCGACAGCGGCGCCACCTGCCGCACCGATGAGTGCACGTTTGCGGCGGTCTTTAGAGTCGTCACCCGTAGCAGCACCAGCAACAGCACCTGCGATTGCACCAATTAAAGCACCTTGAGTTGCGGAATTAGTCTCAGATTCGCCAGTTGTAGCGTTTTGGCGTTGTGTCGCTTGACAGCCCGTTAGAGCAACAGTGAGTGCCAGGGCTAGTGTGATTTTTTTCAACGTATTTCTCCATCATGTACTTCTGTCAAACGCATGAATTACGAAAGACAACAATAAGTCCTATTGGTGGTTTTTATCAATACGCTGAAGCAATGTAAAGTGGCTTTATGATTTAGTTATTTTTTTAACGGCTTGAGTTCCGCCAACAGGTCGATTTACAGACAGTTTTCGACCTTTCTTCAAACCAACTTCATAGTCTGCGGTGAGGTTTTTCATCGCTTCTCTGAGTTGTTGTTTGAACGTTTCGCGGTCGATGTTTTGGAATTCTTTATCAATGTAGTTATTGATCTTGTTGTTTGACTCGTCGTCTGGGGTGATAACAGGCAGTTTTTCAAGCGCACCTTCTACCCAACCCGAAACGTAAGAGTTTACGCGACGTGTTACTTCTAGTGTCCCTGTTCCCGAGCCCGCAAAACTGTTTCTGAATTGGCCAGTGTGCTCATTCAGTTCGCGATAAATAATATCGAACGCAAAAGCCGCGAAGATAGCGCGATCGGCTTCACCAATGAATTCAACGCGTTTAAGGCCTTTGTGATTCAGTAACACGGCTTCTACGCCAAACTTGGTGTTAATACCACGAATAACACGCAGCAGTGTAGAGCTGATATTTGCAGGTAACAGGTGACTGGATTGAGTTTTTCCCATCTTGATAAATTCAATATCGTCCTTTTCGAGACCATATTTCAGCATCAAGTTATGTGCCATTTTTATCGCATTGGCAGCTTCATTGACGTTCGCAGAGTTTCCAAGCTCAAGACACTTGGCAATTTTCTTTAGGGCTTTTTTCTTATCCATCGACAACTTAATCATTACCGCAAATTTTTAAAAGTCCAACATTTTACATGTTTTGGCGAGCAACAGCAAAGTCAAAAGTCATTTGTAGGAATGTGGTGAACGATTGTGGAAGATAAGGATATAGGAAGGAAGCGGCGGGTCCCGGACAAAACAAAACGCCATCAAGAGGATTGATGGCGTTAGTGACACGATTTTTAGGATGTGCTAGAGCTTTCGCAAACTAGATTCCAAGTTCATCGAGTAAATCAGCTGCAGAATCGTTGCCTGAACTTTGCTCTGGCTGCTTTGGTTCTTGCATTTTTTTCTGAGTCGCTTCAAGAATGCTGTCTGGACATTCGTCTTCAGCGATTTCAAATTCTTCCAATTGGATGAATTCAGTTTTGTCCATTGCAAGCTCAAGGTAGAAAATGTTGTTGTCGGCAGTAGAGAAAGTAACACGACGAGCTTGCGGGCGATCTAAGTTAGTATCAACAGAAAGGTTCACTTGCTTGTTCAGTGCCAGCATTTTCGGTTGGTTTTGTGTGATGTTAGTTTGCAGTTCTTTACGGATTTTGTTTGTAAAGTCGCCAACCAACTGGTTCATCAACTCACCTAATACATCACCTACTTCGTCTGAAGTATGAAGTACAGCGAGTTCGTCTTCAGGCATGCCCATATTACGCATGTAATTTGTGTAGATCTCTAGCGCTGCTTTCGACGTAAAATTGATAACAACAAGACCTGAAAAACCGCCGTCGAACAAGACGAAACAACCAAAATCTGGCTTAAGGCTTGTCTTGTTGATCTTTTGAACCATTGCTGAGTAGGACACCTGTGAAGCCGTCGCTGAAGTAAGTACGTTTGAGACTGATTGGCATAGCTTAAGAAGAATATCTTCAGTTGTGACTGTTTTGCTTTTTTTCATTGTTATTTGCTCATGGAGATGTCGTAAAAAAGTTATCTACTATCTTACTACTGAATTAAGACGAAAGTGACTATTTCTCCATTCTTGCACCGAGATTCTTATTTGATCACCTTTTTATATGATCTTAATAGTAGTAAAGTGACGAAATTCAAAGAAAAATATTAAAAATCTCAGATAACCCAATGCTGATAGGATCAGCGAAGTAGGGGCAGGAAGCAAATGTTACCAAGACTTCAACTCAATGCTGATGTCGATCCAGTTGTCGTACGCTTTTTAGATGAACTAAAAACAGCGGGCTTTACTGGCGACATTGAATCTCAATATTCTAGCCGTTTGGCTGTGGCGACTGATAACAGTGTCTATCAGCAATTGCCGCAGGCAGTTATTCTCCCTAAAACAACCCAAGACGTTGTGCTGCTCGGTAAAGTGGGTGCAAAATCTGCTTACGAACGCGTGACCTTTTCCCCTCGTGGCGGTGGTACCGGTACTAACGGACAGTCTTTAACAAAAGGCGTCGTGGTTGACCTTTCTCGTTATATGAACAAGGTTCTTGAGATTAACGAGCAAGAAGGCTGGGTAAGAGTTCAGTCAGGTATCGTTAAAGACCAATTGAACGATGCTGTGCGTCCGTATGGTTACTTTTTCTCTCCAGACCTTTCTACCAGTAACCGAGCAACCTTAGGTGGCATGATCAATACCGATGCTTCGGGCCAAGGGTCATTGAAGTACGGTAAAACGTCTGACCATGTGTTGTCGCTGCAAGCCGTCTTCGCAGATGGTTCATGTCTCGAATCCGATTTATCACACGGCTTACCTGCTGAAGGTGAATTTGCTCATCATGCCTTTGCAGTAACTGAGGCCGTTTGTCGAGATAAGCGCGCTCAAATTCTTAATAAATTCCCACCATTGAACCGCTTCTTAACTGGTTACGATTTAAAGAACGCAATCAACGAAGAAGACGATAGCTTTGACCTGACTCGTGTTCTATGTGGTGCAGAAGGTTCATTAGCATTCATCACTGAAGCAAAGCTCAACCTCACGCCGATTCCCAAAGCGCGAACGCTGGTTAACGTTAAATACAACACGTTCGATTCTGCACTGCGTAATGCGCCGTTCATGGTAGAAGCGAAAGCGCTGTCTGTTGAAACCGTTGATTCAAGAGTATTGAACCTAGCGAAACAAGACATTGTTTGGCACACCGTGAGCGATTTGCTTATGGATGTTCCAAATAAAGAGATGCTTGGTATCAACATGGTTGAGTTTGCAGGCCAAGATGAAGCGGAAGTTGAACAACAAGTTCAAGCGCTGACCGCACAGCTTGAAAGCATGGTAGAAACTGAAGACGCGGGTGTGATTGGCTTCCAAGTGTGCAGTGATTTGGCGAGCATTGGCCGAATCTACAACATGCGTAAGAAAGCGGTAGGTCTATTAGGTGCGGCGAAAGGCCGAGCTAAGCCAGTCGCTTTTGCTGAAGATACCTGTGTACCACCAGAAAACTTGGCCGACTTCATCTCTGAATTTAGAGTCTTACTCGATTCAAAAGAGTTGAACTACGGCATGTTTGGTCACGTGGATGCGGGCGTACTGCACGTTCGTCCTGCTTTAGATTTGTGTGATCCGATGCAAGAAGCATTGATGCATGAAGTCTCTGATGAAGTGGTTAAGCTGGTGGCTAAATACGGCGGCTTGATGTGGGGTGAACACGGTAAAGGCTTCCGTTCTGAGTATGGTCCTGACTTCTTTGGTGAAGAGCTGTTTACCGAATTAAGACGAGTTAAAGCGGCATTTGACCCGCATAACAAGATGAACCCAGGCAAGATCTGTACGCCTTTAGAAAGCGATGCTGAGTTGGTGAAAGTCACTGATACCAAGCGTGGTTTCTACGATCGCCAGATCGACGTACAAGTCCGTGATAGCTTCAAGCAAGCGATGGAATGTAATGGTAACGGCTTGTGTTTCAATTACGATACGAGTTCGCCAATGTGTCCTTCGATGAAAGTCACGGCTGACCGTCGTCATTCACCAAAGGGCCGTGCAGGCTTGGTTCGTGAATGGTTACGTCAGTTAACGGAACAAGGCGTCGATATTCTCGACTTAGAGCAAGAAGCGCTGAAGGACAATACTCCGATTAAAACCATGGTGGAACGTGTTCGTAACACGATGAACAAACGTCATGAGTACGATTTCTCACATGAAGTTCATGAAGCGATGAACGGTTGTTTGGCGTGTAAAGCGTGTGCGAGCCAGTGTCCTATTAAAGTTGATGTACCAAGTTTCCGTTCTCGATTCTTAAACATCTACTATTCGCGTTACCAGCGCCCAGCAAAAGACTATTTAGTCGCTAACATTGAAACCATGCTGCCGCTGATGGCGAAAGCGCCAAAAGTAGTGAACGCTGCATTGGGTCAAAAGTGGATACAAACGGCAACGGCTAAGACGGTCGGTTATGTTGATGCTCCTTTGATGTCGGTACCTACACTTAAAAATCGTCTGGCGAGCAAAGAGCTGCAACTCTTCGACTTACAGTACTTAGAAGGCTTGTCTTCTGAAGAGAAGAAACAGCATGTGCTGATCGTTCAAGACCCGTTCACTAGCTTCTATGATGCGGAGGTGATTGAAGACTTCGTCACTCTGGTTCAAAAACTTGGTAAAACTCCGGTGTTGCTGCCGTTTAAGCCAAATGGTAAAGCTCTGCACATTAAAGGCTTCTTAAGTCGTTTTGCGCGTGAAGCGAAATCAACATCGGATTTCTTGTCGATGGTGGCGGATATCGGTATTCCTTTGGTGGGTGTGGACCCGGCTCTTGTGCTTTGTTACCGCGATGAATACGTTGAGACCTTAGGTGACAAACGTGGCGACTTTGATGTGCTTACCGTGCATGAATGGTTAATGCCATCGTTAGGTGAGTTCGAAGCACGTTCAGCAAGTGAAGATATGTGGTACTTGTTTGCTCACTGTACTGAGAAAACCAAAATGCCGAACGCTGAAAAAGAGTGGGGCACTATCTTCAAGCACTTTGGTGCTGCGTTAACCAGCGTTCCGGTTGGCTGTTGTGGTATGGCGGGCACCTTCGGGCATGAAGTTGATAAGTTACAAATGTCGAAAGATATATACGGTTTAAGCTGGAAGCCTCAAATGCAGGACTTACCAAAAGATCGTTGTTTGGTGACGGGTTATTCTTGCCGTAGCCAAGTGAAGCGTTTTGAAGGTGAGAAGCTTGCTCACCCATTACAAGCGCTAGCAAAAATTCTTTAATACATTTAGCCCAGCAATTGCTGGGCTTTTTTCTAAACTAACAAAGGAATGTTAATAAGGAAAAGTATGAAATTTCTAGAATTAAAAGTACCACCCGTTGCACTGTTCATTATTGTATTCGTAGCATCATACTTCTGCGCTCAGCAGTTGAGCCAAGGAACATTGGCACTGCCTTATCGAATGGTTGTGCTCGGTATCGGGATTGTCTTGAGTGGTGTTATTGGAATATCAGGCATATGGGAGTTTCGCAAACAGAAAACCACCGTTAATCCGATCAAAGTCGACACCGCTTCTGCAGTTGTGGACAGTGGAATCTTTGGCTACACGCGAAACCCAATGTATCTAGGGCTATTTATCCTACTGTTTTGTTTTGGCTACTTCTTCCAAAACCTGTTCAGTGTCTTACTCAGTTTTGTATTCGTAATCTACATGAATCAGTTCCAAATTAAGCCAGAAGAACACGCTCTAGAGCAATTGTTCGGTGCGGAATATGTTGATTACAAACAAAAGGTTAGGCGCTGGATTTAGTTCTGACTTGAATACAGGCTTGAGTGACTTGATGTCATTAGTCATCGAAATGAAAAAGCCCAGCTTGTGATACCAAGCTGGGCTTTATTGATCTTGTTTTTAGCTGTTTACATCAAGTGATGTAAATAAGGATGCTGATTAAGCGGCAGCTGCGAACTGAGCTAGAAACATCTCTTTACGTTCGTTGAAGCGGTTTACTAGGTCGTCTACAGAAGCTTGGTCGTATGGCTTAAGACCACTTGCTACCATGCGCTTTACGCCTTTACCGACTACTTCACCGTCTTCTTTGAAATCAAAGTTCAGTGTCACGATGCCACGCTTGCCTTCAACATCAAAAGTCGCACCAGAGAATTCAACTTCTGGGTGAGATAGGTCTAGACGAGTAAATTCAACTTCCATGCTCTCGTAAATCACAAGAGGACGTTGGCAGTTGATCATCATTTGTTGTTCTTCCATAAGAGGAACCATGATGTGTGGGAAGTTCATGCCTGAGAACTTAACGTAGTTTGTTACTACGTGTTCGATGAATGCTTGATCGTGGCTCTTTTCACCTTCACAAGACATGTGTAGGTACTCTTTGCCTTTCTCGTCAACCAGTGAGCTTTCTTTCTCACACTTGTTGTCAACGCTTAGCGCAATACCGTTACCCACCATACCTGAAAAATCAAAACGCATTTTTTGGCTGATGCCTTCTTTTTGCAGAAGTACTGCAAATAAAAGATCGCCAGGCACGCAGAAGCGCTTGTTGTCTTCATCGTGAATTGGGTTGAAGTCAGCAGCTACTTTTTTAGCAAAGTGGCTAGCTTGTTCACGAGTGAATTGAAATTGATTGTCTTCAGTAGAAAAGTAAGGTGTCAGAAACATAGTATCGCTATTAGTCATCAAATCTGGGGTGGATTATAGCTAACTAACTTGGTTCTAATGGTCTATCCAGTTAACTTTGCTGATATATCAGTCAATTAGATAAATACGTTGGATGGTATGTCACGACTTTAAGGGAGATATGGCCTTTGGCTCAATGCAACAAGGGCTAACTGATAGCCCTTGTTTATATGACACTCTAATGGGTGTTGTTCAGAATGTTTTTACTTTAAAAGCTACACAAAGTGCCTTCTGGCATTAGGTGATTATGAACGGATAATTTGAGCAATAAGTTCGCTTGCTCAATATCTGGAGCAAAATATCTGTCTTTGTCGTAGAAGCTCACTTTCTCACGCAAAATCTGCTTCGCTTCTTCCACACGAGGAGAAGATAGATTCGGAGCGCGGAAGTCTAGCCCTTGTGCTGCTGCTAAATATTCTACTGCCAATATCCCACGGGTATTTTCAGCCATGTATCTAAGCCTACGAGCGGCAAAGGTGGCCATTGATACGTGGTCTTCTTGGTTTGCAGAAGTAGGTAGGCTGTCAATTGACGCAGGATGAGCCAATGTTTTGTTCTCACTAGCGAGTGCTGCAGACGTTACTTGAGCAATCATAAAGCCTGAGTTCACGCCACCGTTATCGACTAAGAAAGGCGGTAGTTTGCTTAGCGCGCTATCAATCAGCAGCGCCATTCTACGCTCTGACAAGCTACCGATCTCGGCAATGGCCAATGCAAGGTTATCTGCTGCCATTGCGACAGGTTCTGCGTGGAAGTTACCGCCCGAAATGATGTCGCCATCGTCAGCGAAAACTAGCGGGTTGTCGGATACGGCATTTGCTTCAATGTTTAAGGTTTCTGCTGAATTACGAATCTGCTGTAAACATGCCCCCATCACTTGAGGCTGACAACGCAGTGAGTAAGGGTCTTGAACCTTTTCACAACAAGTGTGTGATTCACCAATCTCACTCTTTTGATCAAGCATATGACGGTAAGCAAGTGCTGCATCCATCTGGCCACGATGACCACGAACGCGATGAATACGCGGATCAAACGGACGACGGCTACCCAGCGCGGCTTCTACAGACATTGCACCACACACGGTTGCAGACGCGAATAAGTCTTCTGCTGCGAACAGACCTTCTAGTGCAAAGGCTGTCGATGCTTGTGTGCCGTTTAACAGCGCCAGACCTTCTTTAGGTGCTAGCGTTATAGGCTCCAAGCCTGCGATCTGCATTGCTTCTAAGCCAGTGATGATCTTGCCGTTGTGGCGTGCTTGGCCTTCACCTAGCAGTACCGTACTCATGTGGGCGAGGGGAGCAAGATCTCCTGAAGCACCCACAGATCCTTTTTGTGGAACACATGGGTAAACCTGTGCGTTCACAAGATCGATAAGGGCATTAATCACTTTGAGGCGGATACCAGAGTAACCGCGAGACAAGCTGTTAATCTTAAGTACCATCATCAAGCGAACAGTTTCATCAGACATGAATTTACCAATGCCCGCCGCGTGAGAAAGCACGATACTTTTCTGTAGTACTTCTAAATCCTCAGGGGCGATTTTGGTATTTGCTAACAAGCCAAAACCCGTGTTGATGCCATACACGGTGCGATCTTCAGCAATCACTTGTTCGACAACGTGCATGCTCGCTTCTATATCAGGAATCGCTGCAGGATCGAGAGATAAATTCACAGGGCTACGGCTAATCTTACGCAGTTCAGGCAGGCCTAGAAGTCCTGGCTTAAGTAATAAATTCAACATGTTTTCTCCAGACATTAAAGGCGACGAAGTTCTTCGTTTAGCATAGGTAAATCAAGCTTCTGCTCTTTAGCACACTGCTTGGCAATATCGTAACCCGCATCAGCATGACGCATAACGCCAGTAGCCGGATCATTGTGAAGTACACGAGCAATACGTTGTGATGCATCTTCGCTACCGTCACAACAAATCACCATACCCGAGTGTTGTGAGAAGCCCATGCCAACGCCGCCACCGTGGTGTAGAGAAACCCATGTTGCGCCGCCTGCAGTATTTAACAGAGCGTTCAATAGAGGCCAATCTGATACAGCATCTGAGCCATCCATCATGCCTTCTGTTTCGCGATTCGGGCTTGCTACTGAGCCTGAATCTAGGTGGTCACGACCAATAACAACTGGTGCTTTCAGTTCGCCATTTTTCACCATTTCATTGAATGCTTGACCCAAACGTTCACGGTCTTTCAAGCCAACCCAACAAATACGAGCTGGTAGACCTTGGAACTGAATGCGTTCACGCGCCATATCTAGCCAGTTGTGTAGATGTGGGTTATCTGGAATCAGTTCTTTTACTTTTTGGTCTGTTTTGTAGATGTCTTCTGGGTCGCCAGATAGGGCTGCCCAACGGAACGGACCGACGCCTTCACAAAATAAAGGTCGTATATATGCGGGAACGAAACCTGGGAAATCAAATGCGTTTTCCACACCTTCTTCCAGTGCCATTTGGCGAATGTTATTACCGTAATCTACAGTCGCTGCACCACGGTACTGAAGATCTAGCATGGCTTGTACTTGAATCGCCATTGATTGCTTAGCGGCTTTCACTACTTTCGCTTCATCAACTAAACGTTCTTGTGCTGCTTTCTCCATCGTCCAACCTTGAGGCAAGTAGCCGTTCAACGGATCGTGGGCAGAGGTTTGGTCTGTCACGACGTCAGGCGTGATATTGCGTTCAACTAACTCTGGGAATACATCTGCTGCGTTACCAAGCAAGCCAACAGAGATTGGTGTGTCTGACTCTTTAATCATCTCCATCGCTTCATCTATGCTAGTGGCTTTTTTGTCTACATAGCCTGTACGCAAGCGGTAATCGATTCGTGATTCATCACATTCAACCGCGATCATTGAGAAGCCAGCCATAGTTGCAGCAAGAGGTTGAGCACCACCCATGCCGCCAAGACCACCCGTTAAAACCCACTTGCCGTTTGCTTCGCCTTGAAAGTGCTTCTTCGCGATAGCAATAAACGTTTCATAAGTGCCTTGGACGATGCCTTGTGAGCCAATGTAAATCCAGCTGCCGGCAGTCATTTGGCCATACATCATCAAGCCTTCTTTATCGAGCTCGTTGAAGTGCTCCCAGTTAGCCCAGTGTGGAACAAGGTTAGAGTTCGCGATCAGTACGCGAGGTGCGTTTTTATGAGTCGGGAACACGCCCACAGGTTTACCTGATTGAACAAGTAACGTTTGGTCGTCTTCTAAACGCTCTAATACTTCAACAATCTTGTCATAACATTTCCAATCACGCGCCGCGCGACCGATACCGCCATACACAACCAGTGCATGTGGGTGTTCTGCCACATCAGGGTCTAGGTTGTTCATCAGCATACGCAGTGGTGCTTCTGTTAACCAAGATTTAGCGCGCAAAGTGGTGCCATGAGGTGCGCGAATTTCGCGAGTCGTGTCGAGACGAGGGTCACTGTTGTGGTGTTCCGTCATTTTGGAATTCCTTCTGTTTCACGTTATATCGTTGTAGTTGTAGTTGTAGTTGTAGTTGTAGTTATCGGTATAGCTGGATTAGTTGCTGGCCATTGCACTGGCTATATCCCAACACAAACGTGCCGCCAATCGAGCCGTTTGGCCATCGACGTCGTAGTCTGGGTTGTATTCCGCAATGTCCGCGATAATGAGTTTTTCGCTGTGTTGGAAAATCTGTTCTAGAAAAGGAGCGAGTGCTTCATAGCTCACGCCTCTTGCCGCTGGTGCACTTACACCCGGCGCAGTCGCTGCTGGGAATACATCTAGATCAATGGTGAGATAGAGGTAATCACATTCAGCGATGAATTTTTGCAACTTAACCAGTTGAGCGACTTGGTTCACTTGGGTCATGTTGCGGTCATGTTCATACCACACGCCCAGTTGGTCAGCTTTGTTAAACAGCGCTTTGGTATTACTGGCTGCGCTAACGCCAAGACAAGCGTAATGAAACGGCCATTGATGCTTGTGGCAGTAATCGCTGATTTGATTAAAAGGCGTACCTGAACTGGGTTTAACATCAGCGATGTCGCTTTCAAATTCACGAAGATCAAAGTGAGCATCAAAGTTAACGATGCCGATCTTAGGTTTGTGTATTGGCTGATCTTTATCAATACGTTCAGTTTTATGAAGGCGTTCTGCTTTATGTAAATGTTCCGCGAGGCCTTGGAACGATGCCCAAGCCACTTCGTGACCACCGCCAAGGGTAATCACTTTGTTAGTTGATAGAGCATTGGCAATCACAGAAGCACACTGTTTTTGGCTGACTTCCAATTGACCATCATTGCACTCGATATCACCCAGGTCCGCGATGTGAGTGTCACTGTGCCAAGCCATATTCGCCAGAGCTTGGCGAATCAGGTCAGGTGCTTGTTTCGCGCCCACTCGACCTTTGTTTCTTGCAACACCAGCATCGCTGGCAAAGCCTACCAAGGCGATGGCGCGGTCATTAAGCTCGTCACTTAAGTCACTATGTTGCACTTGTTTGGTAATGTGATGAACGCGTGTACCTAGTGCGCCATCTTCAAGATCATTACGTCCCGTCCACACGAAGTTATGTACGGCTTCTGAGTTCTTTTGAATGCCGTTGGAATTAGATTGAGTCATGACACACCTCGCCATTAACAATGCGTTTATGAAGATGAGGAACACCGACTTGATAGCTTAGATCGGCAGGGTGCTCGATATTCCAGATAGCTAAATCAGCGGCATAACCAATTTCAATTTTGCCTTTAGTTTGTGAGTCGCCAATGGCAGCCGCAGCATGACTAGTCACACCGCGCAGCGCTTCTTCAGGCGTCGTGCCAAATAAGGTGCAGCTCATGTTCATCATCAGCGTTAAATCAGCAAAGGGAGACGTGCCGGGGTTTAAGTCGGTCGCGATCGCCATTGGAATGTTGTGTTCACGAAGCAGGGCAACGGGTGGTTGTTGAGTCTCTTTAAGGAAATAGAAAGCGCCGGGTAGCAAGGTGGCAACTGTGCCTGATTCTGCCAGTGCTTTTACTCCAGCTTCATCTAAGTACTCAACATGGTCAACAGAGAGTGCGCCGTATTTTGCTGCAAGCGCGCTGCCACCCATATTCGAAAGTTGTTCAGTGTGGCCTTTAATCGCTAGCCCATGCGCTTTGGCAGCTGCAAAGACGCGTTCGGTTTGTTCTAGGTTGAAGCCGATAGATTCGCAAAACACGTCAACAGCATCGGCGAGCCCCTGCTCTGCAGCTTTAGGAATGATCTCTTGGCAAACCAAATCGATATAGCTGTCCGGTTGTTCTTTATATTCAGGTGGCACAGCATGCGCTGCAAGGAGAGTGGTGGTGATCTTAATTCGGCGATGATTCTCTAACGTTTTAGCTGCGCGTAACATCTTGAGCTCATCTTCAAGTGTTAAACCATAGCCAGATTTTACTTCGATGCTGGTTACGCCACTTCTTAGCAGGCCATCGAGTCTAGGCAAAGCCATTTCAACCAGTTCGGATTCTTGCGCTGCGCGGGTCGCGGTTACTGTCGCCAGAATGCCGCCGCCTTGTTTGGCGATGTCGGTGTAAGACACACCATTCAAACGCTGCTCAAATTCATTGGCACGATTACCCGCAAATACGAGGTGAGTGTGGCAATCAATCAGCCCAGGGGTGACTAACTTGTTTTTGCAATCATAGGTGATGTAATCCAAAGAACCATCAATACTTACTTGTTCTAACTCAGAAGCAAGTACGCCTTGGTTTGAACAAGAGATGGACACGATTTTACCGCTTTCGATAACGATATCTTGAGGGGAAGAGGGCTGATAGCCATCGGCTCCCGAACTCATGGAGACCATTCGTGCGTTTTTAAGGATCAAATTCATAATCACCTAGATCTTTGCTAAATATTAAATGTATATACAAACAAATAGGCTAAACGCTGACCCGAATCAAGTTGATGTTGCAAAAATGTGATCGGCGATCAGGATGATGTTCTTTAATCTAGAAGTATCTTGGAGCTTAATTTGTACTTAGAGCCAGGATGGTAGAGCAATGCAAAGCTGATGAGCCGTTCTTTGCTCCATGTTCTTCTATTCAAAAGCAGGCAAGGCTCTGATTCAGAAAGTTTTAGTGACGTTCTAATTTGAGAGTCAGGAATAATGGCTTCAACCGTATGCTCGATAGCACTCAACGGGCAGCTTTTTGAAAGGTATTCGTTGGGTGTAGAGGTTGAAAAGTCTTGCTCTAGGTATTTTGGAGCGGCTTGAGAGTTCACCCAGCGCGCTTCCAATTGAATCGGTGCGTTGTCGGCAAAGTGTATGATTTCACTATAGAACACTTCTGCGTTAATCATCACACCTAACCGTGTAGCCGTGCTTTCATCAGCCTTGATACTATCGTGCTTGATAACTTGGCTAGTATACGTTTGGCCTCGGTCTTTGATCTCTTGCGCGATGTTGTTGATATCAAGCAACGGAGATTGCGCTTTTTCGTCTGGTTCACAAACAAAAGTCCCCAGTCTTGGTTTCCTGATGAGCTTGCCTTCAGACACCAAATCTCGAATCGCTTTATTGACCGTCATTCGACTCACATTGAACTGCTCGGTAAGTTCGAGTTCTGTGGTTATCTGGTAACCCACTGGCCAGTGACCACTGTTGATCTTGTCATCTATGAACTGTTTTATCTGAAGGTAGAGCGGCGCTTTCGACATAATGAAACCTTATTTGACTATACAAATAGAGTAACGGAATTTTTCACGATTTCAACATTTCCTCGGGCAATGTGACCTTATTCAACATAGATGGGGCAAATTGCTTGATTCTGTGAGGCAAGTGTCGCAAATTGTCACGCAATAACTATTCGTAAATCAGATAATTAGAAAGGGAAATAATATGTTTAAGAAATTAAAGGCCTCGTTGGGCATCGGTGCAGCAAAGGTTGATACTGTCTTAGATAATATTGAAGTTTTCCAAGGTGGAGAGTTGTCTGGCAATGTTCACATTGTTGGCGGCGACGTTGAGCAACAAATTGACCTGATCAACTTGGTTCTCAACACAGAAGTAAAAGTAGAAACGGAAGACAGCACCAGCTACGAAACCTTTTCACTGGGTCGTATTCAAGCCGTAGAGCCTTTCGTTATCCAACCGGGCGAAACCAAACTGGTTCCATTCCGTCTTAAGTTAAATGATGAAACACCAGTCACGGCGTTGAACGCACAAATGAACCAATGCCATGTGTGGGTTG
Source organism: Vibrio sp. 10N.239.312.C11 (assembly GCF_041466065.1). NCBI lineage: Bacteria > Pseudomonadati > Pseudomonadota > Gammaproteobacteria > Vibrionales > Vibrionaceae > Vibrio > Vibrio sp. 10N.239.312.C11. Next base: position 20,041 of record NZ_JBFSRZ010000032.1, on the reverse strand, counting down.
AAACCAACTTAGATATCGGCTTCGCGATTGACCCTAAAGACCGTGACTTTATCTCCGTACACCCATTGCCAACAGTCGCTAAAATCATCCAAGGTGTCGAAGCATCGGGTATGGCAATGGTGAAAGCAGACGTAGAGAAGGGCTTCTTGAAAGGCAACAGCTTTGCTTCTCGCTCTGGCTGTTACCAAGAGATTGAATTTCGCAGCGGAGGTTTTATGAATAACAAAGAGATCGAGCTGTCATTCATCGTAGATGGCTCTATGGTTCACTGCCTAGCAGAGATCGACCGCTCAATGAGCTTCCGTGGCGACCAATACATCTCATTCAGCTTGCCAGCTAACGCAGCCGACTCAGACATCCGCAACGCTGTATCAAGAATCATGAGTGCGTAGTTCCCTCTCTGTTAGTAGTTGCTCTGTCTATTAACAGAGACAAGACAATACAACTTCTAAAGCCGAACTTAACCGTTCGGCTTTTTTGTTTGTAAATAAAGGCAAAGAGCCAATCATTGAACGTTAGCTTAGGGTGTTAGAAGGTCCTATATAGAAGAGACATTTAAGTTATGTAGTTTTTGTGGCGCTGTGGGACTAACATTGTCATTTCATATAATTTCGTTACAATGTTCGGCTACTCACAAGTGGGGCATCTGTATTTGCTTCTATGTGGGTATATTTATTATGCATATATCTCCGGTCAACATACTCGTTGACTGACAAACATATATTAAACATTTTCATGTGTTGCTTGGTGTGCAACACCACTGTAAAGGACAAATAATGCCAATTATTACTCTTCCTGACGGTAGTCAGCGTCAATTTGACAACCCTGTATCAACTCTAGATGTTGCCCTATCAATCGGTCCTGGTCTTGCGAAAGCAACCATTGCTGGTCGTGTAGACGGCGAGCGTGTTGATGCTTGTGATCTTATCGAAAACGATGCAAGCCTAGAAATCATCACAGCTAAAGATGAAGTTGATGGCCTTGAGATCGTTCGTCACTCTTGTGCTCACCTTTTAGGTCACGCGATTAAGCAGCTTTTTCCAGAAGCGAAAATGGCGATCGGTCCTACCATTGATAACGGTTTCTACTACGATATCGACCTTGAGCACTCTCTAACGCAAGAAGATCTAGAAAAGATTGAAAAGCGTATGAAAGAGCTAGCGAAGACCAAGTATCAGGTTGTTAAGAAGAAAGTTAGCTGGCAGGAAGCGCGTGACGCATTCGAAGCTCGCGGCGAGACTTACAAAATCGAAATCCTGGATGAGAACGTTTCTAAAGACGATCGTCCAGGCCTGTACCATCATGAAGAATACATCGATATGTGTCGTGGTCCACACGTTCCACATATGGGCTTCTGCCAACACTTCACGCTACTTAACGTAGCGGGTGCTTACTGGCGTGGTAACAGTGACAACAAGATGCTTCAACGTATCTACGGTACTGCATTCCACGACAAGAAAGCGCTTAAGGCTCACCTAGTGCGCCTAGAAGAAGCGGCTAAGCGTGATCACCGTAAAATCGGTAAGCACTTAGATCTATTCCACATGCAGCAAGAAGCACCAGGCATGGTGTTCTGGCATCACAACGGTTGGACTATCTTCCGTGAGCTAGAAGTATTTATTCGTCAGAAGCTGACTGAGTACGATTACCAAGAAGTAAAAGGCCCATTAATGATGGACCGTGTTCTTTGGGAGCGCTCTGGTCACTGGGATAAGTACGCTGAAGCGATGTTCACGACTTCTTCAGAGAACCGTGAATACGCGATCAAGCCAATGAACTGCCCTGGTCACGTTCAAATCTTTAACCAAGGTTTGAAATCTTACCGTGATCTACCGTTACGTATGGCTGAGTTTGGCTCATGTCACCGTAACGAGCCGTCTGGCGCACTTCACGGCATTATGCGTGTTCGTGGCTTCACTCAAGATGATGCTCACGTATTCTGTACTGAAGACCAAGTTCAGCAAGAAGTTAAAGCTTGTATTGAAATGGTTTACGATACTTACACAACTTTCGGTTTCGAAAACATTGTTGTTAAGCTATCTACTCGTCCAGAACAGCGCGTAGGTTCAGACGAAATGTGGGACCGTGCAGAGGCCGATCTTAAGCAAGCGCTTGAGGCGATGGAGATTGCATACGAGATTCAAGAAGGCGAGGGTGCGTTCTACGGACCTAAGATTGAATTTACTTTGCATGATTGTTTGGACCGCGCATGGCAATGTGGTACAGTGCAGCTCGATTTTGCATTACCAGAACGTTTAGGTGCAACTTACGTAGGTGAAGATAACGAGCGTCACACGCCAGTTATGATTCACCGCGCGATTTTAGGTTCACTAGAACGCTTCATCGGTATTCTTATTGAAGAATACGCTGGCTTCTTCCCAACGTGGTTGGCGCCAGAACAAGCAATTGTTATGGGCATTACAGACAAACAGTCTGAATATGTACAAGAAATTGCGAAAAAACTGCAAAAAAGTGGATTTAGAGTCAAAGCAGACTTGAGAAATGAGAAGATTGGCTTTAAAATCCGCGAACATACTTTGAAACGTGTACCGTTCATGCTTGTGTGTGGTGACCAAGAAATGGAAGCCGGCGAAATTGCAGTACGTACACGTAAAGGTAAGGACCTTGGCAAATTTAAAGTGGATGACTTTATTTCATACATCCAAGCCGAGGTTTCAAGCCGTAAGCTCAATCTGGAGGAATAGCTATTAAAGGCGGAAGACGTGGCCAACAACCGGCCAAACAAAACCAGCACCGTTTAAACGGTGACATTCGTGGCGTTCGTGAAGTGCGTCTAACTGGCGCAGACGGCGAAGCTGTTGGTGTAGTAACAATCGCTGAAGCGATGGAAGCTGCAAATGAAGCTGGTATGGATCTTGTAGAGATCAGCCCTAACGCCGAGCCGCCAGTTTGTCGTGTGATGGACTACGGTAAGTTCCTCTTCGAGAAGAGCAAAGCTGCGAAAGAGCAGAAGAAAAAGCAAAAGCAGGTTCAGATCAAGGAAATTAAATTCCGACCTGGAACTGATATTGGAGACTATCAGGTAAAACTACGCAACCTGACTGGTTTCCTTGAAGACGGCAACAAAGTGAAGGTAACAATTCGCTTCCGTGGCCGCGAAATGGCTCACCAAGAAATCGGTGTTGACGTTCTTAATCGTTTGAAAGTAGATACTGAAGAATTTGCAGTTGTCGAATCTTTCCCAACGAGAATTGAAGGTCGCCAGATGATCATGGTGTTGGCCCCTAAAAAGAAGTAATTAACGGCTTTGCAAGTAATTAAACCCTGCAGCCTCAGGTTGCGGGGTTTTATTCGCCCTAATTACTATGTTATTAACAACTCAACAATGCGGAGTTATTCATCATGCCTAAGATGAAAACCAACAAAGGTGCTGCTAAGCGTTTCCAGAAAACTGCTGGTGGTATTAAGTTTAAGCACGCTGGTAAACGTCACATCCTGACTAAGCGTACTACTAAGAACAAGCGTCAGCTACGTCCGAACTCGATCCTTCCTAAATGTGAAGTTGCTCAAGTTCTACGTATGATGCCATACGCTTAATTCTTTTTAGTTTATAAATTCGTTTAGTTTAGGAGAAGCATAATGCCTCGCGTAAAACGTGGTGTACAAGCTCGTGCACGTCATAAGAAAGTTCTAAAACAAGCTAAAGGTTACTACGGAGCACGTTCACGTGTTTACCGCGTAGCTTTCCAAGCAGTTACCAAAGCTGGTCAATACGCTTACCGTGACCGTCGCAACAAGAAACGTCAATTCCGTCAACTTTGGATTGCACGTATCAACGCGGCATCTCGTCAAAATGGTCTATCTTACAGCCGTTTCATCAATGGCCTTAAGAAAGCATCTATCGAGATCGACCGTAAGATTCTTGCTGACATCGCAGTATTCGACAAAGCAGCATTTGCTGTTCTAGTTGAAAAAGCGAAAGCATCTCTATAATTTAGAGTTAGCTTAAAGGTTTAATAAAAGGAGAACTTCGGTTCTCCTTTTTTATTGCCTGCTATTTGGCTTTGCCGCATTCTCTCGCATCTAATTTTTATTCGCTTGAACAAGCATTCTGGTATATAAACATTTACCTAACCTTTAAATGTTAAGCGACCGAGATAAATGACCGCACCGACTACTATGACGTTCTTCGAACGTTTTGAAACTGACATCCTTTCTGGCAAGAAGACGATTACTATTCGCGATGAATCTGAGCGCAATTACCAGCCAGGTAGCGTTGTAGAAGTATCAACGCTAGAGCAGGGACGTGTATTCTGTAATCTTAAGATCATTAGTGTAGAACCAATCTTGTTTGATGACTTAGGTGAGTTCCATGCGGAGCAAGAGAACATGACGCTAGAAGTCCTCAAGGGTGTGATTCAAGATATCTATCCGGGTATCTCTCAACTGTATGTGGTTTCTTACGAGCTTGTGTAACCCGCTTTAAATAGAATTTGTTGATCAATACAGCGTCTAACGCAGAGCAATGAGAAAGGGAAGTCACAATGAGTGAATTACAGAATGGTGCAGCTCAGCAAATTTTTCTCCAACTTTATTGTCGTGAGCAAAATGAGCAGCCGTTAATCTCTAGAACTGATCTCGACATTGCTCTTTATGATAGCGAAGGCTTTCTAGCGTGGCGTGATACAAAGCGTGACTTCATTGTCAGTGATATCGAGAATCGAGTTTGGGTGAAGAGTTGCCCCGGCGGTTACATCACTGAAGTACACTTCAATGCTGACGGTTCTCTGATTGAATATCGTTTGTTCGATCGATTTGAAACAACAGGGCAGTGGCAACTAAAAGATGGGTTGTTACACGTCGAGATTTTGAAGGGCGAGAATCGCTACCAGTTTACTGTTGTGGCTCGTGCTGATCTCAATATTCACTCTGCGGTGGAATATAAAAATGGTGAGCTGCATTCGTATCTGAAATTGGTGCAGGCTGAGCGTTAATCCCTTTTAGCCGACCTTGCTTGTCCATTAGAATAAGTGATATTCCAAGAATAAAAAAGCCAACAGTGATGTTGGCTTTGTTGTTTTCAATTCGACCGATTACTTCCAATCAACACGCCATTAAGCTTCGAAGTTCGCCAGTTGAGTATAAAGCTCGCTGTCTTGATCTTGCTTTGCACAAACCGTCAGTAGGTCTTCAATAAAGTACTTCAATGCACGTGCTTCAATTCGGCGAATGCCTTGCTGTTGCTCTTCAGTTAGGTAGTCGTAGATAGTTGCCGCTCCAAAGTCGCCAAAGATCATCTGACCTTGCTCATTCACTAAAGTGTTGTGTGCGTATAGATCACCATGACAAACTTTGTTGGCATGAAGGTGTTCAAACACATCAATCATCTGTTCGGTAATGCTATTGATCTGAGAAATTGAAAGCTTAAAGCCTTCGTTGAATGTATCACGAGTGCAGCTTTCAAGAGTAGGGGGCAAACCTAGGTTGTAGAAGTTGCTCGGGATAAGCTCCATCACCAATGCTAGGTAGTTCTCTTCATCAACTTGAGCGATAGACTTCACTAGGTTGCTATGATGACCAGCTTGAAGACACGCTTCAAGTTCATCGTGTGGGTAACCGTCGCTTGTTACTTCGCCTTTGAATACTTTAACTGCCACTTCTTGTGGGAAATCAAAGTCACGATTTAACCAGTTAGCATGAGAAATTATCCCAGACGCACCTTGCCCAAGAACTTGATTCAGTGAGTAGCATTGTGAGCTTACGGCAGGCACGCTATCTAAGCTGCTTGGGTGTTTGCAAAATGGGTTACCCGCAAACGCTAACCAAGCCAGTTTTGGTAGCTTGATAAGGAACTCTGGGAATTCAGTCAGTTGGTTTGCAGACAGACGAACCAGTTCAAGGTTTGATAGGTTTTCCATACTTTCTGGTAAAACTTGAATCTTGTTACCCGCCAATGCGAGTTTTTGCAGGCGTGGTCTTTCACCCAACGAGTGAGGGAGAACCTCGATTGCATTGTCTGTCAGGATCAACCAACGTAATTGAGTAGGTAGAGACTGCTCGCTAACGGTTTTGATTTGGTTGGTTTTGAAGCCAACCATTTCGAGCTTAGGAAGTGACCCCAGAACATCAGGCAGGTGCGTGAACAGGTTATTCGATGCGAAGATAATACGCAGGTTAGTCAGCTGTGATAACTCTTTTGGTAGATCTGACAGCTGATTGCCTGAAAGGTCTAGGATCTCAAGAGAATCAGCAAGTTCCAAAATCTCTAAAGGAAACTCGGTGAGACCTGCTGACAGTTTTAAGCGTTTAATACCTTTAAGTTGCCCTGATTTTAATTGTTCTAGAGTATGCAAACCTTAGCCTTATGAATAGATGTTCGAGGCGCGTAGTTTACTTGTCTCAATCAAGAAAGGCGAGCACCGGAACGATGCTCGCTTAACTAAACTAAGTGAACGATTTTACAAAGGTTAAAGTCGTATATGGTTTTGGCTGACGCCGACCTCCTCAACAAAGTCGCTGTCATGACTCACCAAGATAAATGCGCCTTGGTATTCACGTAAAGCGGACGCCAATATTTGCTTTGAGTCGATGTCTAGGTGGTTGTCCGGTTCATCGAGTAATAAAAGCGGGGTGTCTTGCTTATGGCTAACGATCAACATCGCCAGTTTCATTTTTTCACCACCACTTAAATGAGCCACTTTTCGGTATACAGAGTCTCGCCTGAACCCTATTCCAGCGAGCAAGGTTCGTGCGTCACTTTCTGTTAACCCAAAGCCGTGTGTCATCAAGCTATCGAACATGGTGTCGTTGGTGTCTAACAGGCCAAAGTGTTGATCCAAGTATACGGTCGCCCCTAAGCGCTTAATGGATCCGATATAGTTCGAGTGTTGGCCGTGAATGGCTTTTAACAGTGTCGATTTTCCGCACCCATTAGCCCCAGTTAGATAGCATCGTTCCCCTTGTGATAGAGAGAAGCTAATAGGAGCACCAGAACCAAAACTCAGGCGACACTCTTCAACGGTTAATAGTGAGTGTTTTTTAGAACTATTCGCTTGTTGTAGGTACAACGCTTGTGGCTTCAGTTGCTCTTGTTGTTCTTTAAGAGATTGAAGTTTATCTTGGTTTTGATCCTTTAAGTTCCTGTGGCTTGTTGCTGATGCTCCTTGGGTTCGTCCTGCTTTATCTTTCATTGCATCCAATAATATCTTGGGTTGGCTACCTGATTTTCGGAGTCGGTTACCTTGAGATTCACGTTGTTGTGCTTTTTCCTTGTTAGTCTGAGCTTGGCGCTCGAGTCGTTTCTTTTCCGATTGATGATGCGTTATCTGCTTGTCCAGTGCTTCACTTTGACTCGACATTTGCGTGAAGTAATCATCGTAGTTTCCTTTGTAGAAACGTAATCCCAAACTGTTGAGGTGATAGATCCCTTCCATGTGTCTCAATAAGCTTCGATCGTGACTGACGATAAGTACTTTACCTTCAAACAACTGGCACTGTTCCAGTAACCAATTGCGCCCGTCGCTATCCAAATGATTTGTAGGTTCGTCGAGAATTAGTATGTCGTGGTTTGATGCGAATAACCGATGAAGCTGTAAAAGGGCAAGTTGCCCACCACTCAATGTATGGCAAGGCGTGGTCAACCCACTGGTTATTTTCAATGTGGCTAAAAGTTGCTTTGTGTTCGCTTGTAAATCCCAATCCTCGCCGACGATATTGAAGTGCTGAAGTTCGCAGCTGCCTTGTTCTATGGCATGTAATGCGTCTAACTTTTCGGTGATCCCCAAGAAGTCAGCAATGCTGGTTGTGCTATCCAATAGCTTTGAAGGCAACTGGGAGTAAAAGCCGATCGAGCCTTGTCTGGAAACACTGCCTGATGTGGGTTGTGTTTGCCCGACCAGTAACGAAAGCAGTAGTGACTTTCCAGCCCCATTTCTTCCGACTAAGCCTGTCAGGCGACTGCTCAAACTAAAGGTGATGTCTTTGAATAACCACTCACCAGTATCGAGCTGGAATGAGAGATTGTTGGCTAATATAGTAGGCATAAAAATACCTCCCTTTACGTATAAACGAGTAAAAGGGGTGAGGCGCTTTTCTACATAAAATCCATGTCGGACTCTAACAGCAGATCGCCAAAGACGTTACTTAGGTAGATGACCAATCAAAGATAGAAAGCTGCGCTGAGATAATTTCTGTCTTTGAGGTACAGTTCTGCAAGATATATGTTGTCAAAAGACGGATCTTTAAGAACTTGATTTGTCGCGAAAATAGATGACGAAGTAACGCCCACTAACCCCGAGTGTCCAAATGATTTTTATAAAAAATAAATCGGATGTCAGGATGTTAGTACTTCATTATGGCGTTATTCTCTTTTGAAATGATGGTGGGATGTTACTGAAAGAGAGTGCTTAAAGTCAATATGGTGGTGTGATTAAAATGTATCCAAATAATTAAAGCGCCTCATGCCTATATATAGATATAGCCATGAGGCGCTTTAGAGTGTTCTTTGAAAGCAAGGGCTTCACGAATGTGGAAATTACAGGTTTTGTCCGCCGACAGCTCGCCAGCACATATCAAAGCTATCGCTGATGTACTTGGCTGACTGCTCTGGTGGTAACTCATTCTGCTCAATCAACCAGTTTGCACAAATCAAAAAGTGGCTGTGGATGAAGTGCCTAACAAGGTTGATGTCTAACACCATCAGCTCACCAGTTTCTTGTCCTTTCAAAATGATCTCGTCTAACGATGCGAACATCTTTGAAACAATCACTTCTCGAGTTTGAGTCGTCGGGTCGAAATGAACATTGGTGAAAAACTTCATCGCAACTGGATTTTCTAACGCCCATTCAAGCCCTGTGATCCACATGAACTTAATGGCTTGGTAGCGATCTTGTTCAGCGATATCAGTGTGTGGTTGAAGAGTGGAGAATAGTGCCAGCTTTAGCTCGCGGAACAGCTCATCAATCAACAACGATTTGTTCTCGAAGTGATGGAACAGCGTTGCCTTTGCTACGCCTGCTGTTTTCGCTATTTGTCCTGTAGATGTGCCCTCGAGCCCTTGCTGAGAAAAGAGCAGGAGCGCAGCATCTAGGATTTTTTGCCTTTTCGTAATCATCTATTTAGTACTTTGAACAGAATCTTTTTAATTGGGTTGTTGTAAGGAGGGTGCATTAACTTAGTGAAGTTAATTTTTCCTCTACTTAGAACCGTTTTGGCATGGCTAAAGGTCTTGAAGCCTTCAATACCGTGGTAGTGTCCCATGCCTGAAGGGCCAATGCCACCGAACGGCGCGTCTTCTGCTGCCACATGCACTAGAGAGTCGTTAATACAAACACCGCCAGAATGCGTATTCGATAAGAACTGGTCTTGAGTCTGCTTATCATGACTCATCAGATACAGAGCAAGTGGACGTTCTCTTACTGTGATGTAGTTGATTGCTTCTTCAATAGAGTCATAAGGCACGATAGGCAGAATAGGGCCAAACAACTCTTCTTGCATTGCGACCATGTCGTCGTTCACTTCGGTTAGGAGGTGTGGCGTCATTCTGTGGTTCACATCGTCTTGTGCTTGCTCGGTGACAGTGTGAATAACCGCACCTTTAGACTGAGCATCTGCAATCACACCCTTCAAACGATTGTATTGGCGCATATCGATCACTGAGGTTAAGTCTTTGCTTTCAATGCCTGCTTTATAAAGCTTCTTGAAGTACTGCTTATAAGCTGCGATGAACGCGTCGGCTTTTGCTCGTGGCAATAAGATGTAATCGGGTGCTACGCAAATCTGGCCAGCGTTTAAGCTTTTTGCAAACAGGATGCGTTCAACGGCGTCAGCGACATCAAAGTCAGGCGCAATAATCGTTGGAGACTTACCGCCCAATTCCAAAGTTACAGGCGTTAAGTTGTTGGCTGCTGCTCTCATTACGTGCTTACCCACAGAGGTTGACCCTGTGAATAGAATATGATCAAACGGGAGTTGGCTAAATTTCGCGGAAACGTCAGCTTCACCCTCTATAATCGCAATCTGATCTTCGTTAAAACCCTCAGCCAACATCGCTTTCAAAACTCGGTTTGTCGCTGGAGTGAACTCAGACATCTTGAGCATTGCAGTATTACCTGCCGCCAACGCAGTGATGAGGGGCCCTAAAGAGAGCATCACCGGGAAGTTCCAAGGAACAATGATACCGACAACACCCACTGGCTGATAATGAACGGTGATCTTCGCGGGTGTCAGCATTAAGCCTGCTTTTCTGCGAGATGGCTTCAACCATTTCTTAAGGTTCTTCAGGCTGTAATTGATCTGGTGAAGAGAAGGGGTGATATCAGCAATCAAGCTGTCGTGTTTTGCTCGGTGGCCATAATCTTCAGACACCGCATCAATCAATTGCCCTTGGTAGCGCATTAGCAACGCTTTTAATTCCGAGAGGTTTTTTCTTCTCTGCTCAAGCGTTGGATTAACATTACTGCGGTAGTGATTTTTTTGTCGGTTGAATATTTGATCCATGCCGTTGATGTTCGACGTGGTTGGTTCAAGGTCTAGATTATGGCTCATAGTATCCCCTAAATTCGAAAGCTGACCGATTGGTTGGTTGAAATTACAAGAATATCCAACCAAATACAAGATATGCGCGAGAAAAGTTCAAAAATTGAGCGGTTACAACATTGAAGTGAGCGAGTTTTAGTAGGAAGAACGAAGTGTTTATAGGTATCGAATCACGGGATACAAGTTGTGTTTGTGATAGCGAGAGTTCAGATTGGGAAGTGCGCATATTTGTCACAACCCTGACTTAACTTGACCAGGTTAGCTAAGAATTTTATGTGTCTTTGGTATTTTATTCACCTGATTCTTTGTTAGAAAGTGCTTTAAATCTAATGCGCTTCAGCCTGTTTTTTGGCCTAAAACCTTGTAATACCTTACCTGTCACTTTAAGTCGGGTCGACGATAAAAAAACGTAATCGTAACCACAAATATCAATGGTTGGACTCACTCTTAATAATATCGGTTAATGCAGCCAACAAATCGTTTTCGAACGTTTTTTGTTGGGTTATACCTCGCTATTCCAATGAGGTATCTTCTGTCGATGGCCCTATAGTGTGAGGTCTCTAGAATTGGAAAATTCGGTTAATTTGGAACGCATCCGTGCTGAGTATAATGTAAAGCACTGGAGCCAAGGTTTTTATGGAATTGATGATAATGGTGAGGTGTATGTATCACCGAGCGAAACCGATCATCAAGTTCCGCTAAGTCAGATCGTAAAACAGTTAGAGCAGAGAAATATTGGTTTGCCTGCTCTTGTGCGTTTTCCTCAAATAGTGCATCAACGTGTGCACAATATCTGTAACGCATTCAACCAAGCGATCGACGAATATCAGTACGATAACCGTTACCTACTTGTTTACCCGATTAAAGTTAACCAACAGAAAGAAGTGGTTGACGAGATCTTAGCGAGCCAAGCTCAATTAGAGCAGAAGCAGCTTGGTTTAGAGGCGGGCAGCAAGCCTGAACTATTAGCGGTATTGGCACTGGCTCAAAAAGCGAGCTCTGTGATCGTGTGTAACGGTTACAAAGACAGAGAATACATCCGTCTTGCGCTTATTGGCGAAAAGCTAGGCCACAAAGTATTTATCGTTCTAGAGAAGTTGTCAGAGCTTGATCTTGTCCTTTCTGAAGCAAAAGCGCTTGGCGTGAAACCTCGTTTAGGTCTACGCATTCGTCTTGCATCTCAAGGTGCAGGTAAATGGCAAGCAAGTGGTGGTGAGAAGTCGAAATTCGGTTTGTCTGCATCACAAGTATTGACCGTTATTGAACGCTTGAAAGCAGAAGATCAACTGGATGTTCTAGAGCTCGTGCACTTCCACCTTGGCTCGCAAATAGCGAATATTCGTGATGTACGAAATGGTGTGAGTGAAGCGGCTCGTTTTTACTGTGAACTGCGTGATATAGGTGCTCAACTGAAGTTCTTAGACGTTGGTGGCGGTTTGGCGGTCGATTACGACGGCACACGTAGCCAGTCTTCAAACTCAATGAACTACGGCTTGCTTGAGTACGCTCGCAACATCGTAATGACAGTAGGGGATATTTGTAAGCTCTACAATCAGCCGCAACCTGTGATCATTTCTGAATCTGGTCGTTCGTTGACTGCGCATCACGCTGTGCTTGTTACTAACGTGATCGGTACAGAAAGCTATTCTCCGGAAGATATGGCTGCGCCTGAAGCTGACGCACCAATGTTGCTAAACAACATGTGGAAGAATTTCTTAGAGCTAGATGCGGGTAATGGTGACCGCGCGCTGATTGAGATCTACAACGACACGCAAAGTGATATCGCAGAAGCACACAACCAATTTGCGACGGGTATGCTGAACCTTCAGCACCGTGCTTGGGCAGAGCAGATGTCTTTGCGCATTAACTACGAACTTAGCTCTCGAATGAGCACTAAGAACCGTTACCACCGTCCTATTTTGGATGAGTTGAGCGAGCGTTTGGCTGATAAGTTTTTCGTGAACTTCTCGCTGTTCCAATCGTTGCCAGATGCTTGGGGTATCGATCAGGTGTTCCCTGTATTGCCTCTAAGTGGTTTGGATAATGCGGATGAGCGACGCGCTGTAGTACTGGATATCACATGTGATTCTGACGGTACGATTGATCAGTACGTTGATGGTCAAGGTATTGAAACAACGCTGCCAGTGCCGGCATGGAACCCAGATGAACCATACCTGATGGGCTTTTTCTTAGTAGGCGCATACCAAGAGATCTTGGGTGATATGCATAACCTATTTGGTGATACCCACAGTGTAGTGGTGAATGTTGATGAAAGTGGCCAAGCGAATATCGACTACATCAATGAAGGCGATACGGTTGAAGACATGATGCGTTATGTTCACATTGATACGGATCTGATTCGTCAGAACTACAAAGATTTGGTCACGGCGAAAGTACCAGCACAAGAGCAACAAAGCGTACTTGAAGAGTTAGAGCAAGGCTTGATGGGTTACACCTATCTTGAGGATTTTTAATGAACGATCTATTTACCAAACCAGATTACTCGCTGTACTCCAACGCGATGACGTTTATGCGTCGCCCATTGGTACAGAACCCAATTGATCACGATGCTGATGTGGTTGTGTTGGGCGCGCCGTTAGATATGGCGACGTCGGGTCGTCCGGGCGCTCGTATGGGACCTGATGCGATTCGTCGTGCGTCGGTAAACTTGGCGTGGGAAGGCAAAAAGTTTCCTTGGGACTTCAATGTATTTGAACATACCTCGGTAATTGATGCTGGCGATCTTGTGTTTGATTGCGGTGATGCTGAAGATTTAACTCAGCGTTTAGAAGCGGCTGCAAATGCGATTCTAAACAGTGGTAAAACATTGTTAGGTTTAGGTGGCGATCACTTCATTACATTGCCTTTGCTAAGAGCATACGGCAAGAAGTACGGTGAAATGGCTCTGATTCATTTTGACGCGCACACTGATACTTACAGTCAGGGTAGTCGTTACGATCACGGTACTATGTTCTACCATGCGCCAAATGAAGGGTTAATCTCGCCTGAGCATTCTGTGCAAATAGGTATTCGTACAGAGTATAAGCAGGAAGGTCATGGCTTTAATGTTATCAATGCGATGCAAGCGAATGACATGAGCGTGGATGAGATCATTGCTCAAGTGCAAGGCATTGTTGGTGATAAGCCAGTTTACCTAACGTTTGATATCGATTGTCTGGATCCTGCTTTTGCGCCGGGTACTGGGACGCCTGTGTGTGGTGGTTTGAACTCAGATAAAGTACTCAAAATCATTCGTGGCTTACAGGGTATTAACATGGTTGGTATGGACGTTGTAGAAGTGTGTCCTGCCTATGACCAAAGCGAAATTACGGCTCTAGCTGGCGCAACTATCGCACTTGAGCTGCTTTATGTTTGGACTGCAAATCGCTTAACAAAATAAAATAGTTAGCGAGGCATGTTGAACGTGGCAATCTCGTTTTACAGATAAACACCATATTGCGGTACATGATCTTCTAAAAGCCGCCCGAGTTAAACTCGGGCGGCTTTTTTGTATCTATTGTTTTGTCCTAAAACGTATTCCTCTTGATATGTGTGTATCGAATGATAAGTCATGACTATTGTTCCTCCATAGCACCTTAATATGTTGATGGGTATATATGAAATTGGCGAAATATACGCTTAATAAATGGTTTTTCATCCGCTTTGTGCTGAACATTGTCTCAAGTTTGGGACTACTCTCTGCTTTGTTGCTATCACATCGTTTGCCTCAAGCAATGTCTGATATTCGCTCATGATTTATCTACTTTATTCCTGTATATCTTTATAGGATTAAAGAGATGTAACATCGCTGTGAGTTTATTTGCATATAAATCAATGCACTACTAACGTTTAATTTGTGTTTTAGAAATCCATAGAGAATAAGTGAATTTGTGAAAAGGAGTCTCTTAGCACAGACATGGCATTTTTTATGGGGAAGACTAGGCTTAACAGTAAGTAAACTATAAAAAAACAGGTTAAATACTTATCTCTTTTCAACTCGAAGAGGCACAACAAAAGATTGGCCATTGATGAGGGGTAAGTATGAATTTGATTAAAGCCTGTAATGATTAACAAAAATAATTTGTACAGCTCTAGATAAGAGTGCTTGTGATAACGGGGGATATATGGATATTGAGGTTTCGCGCCAAGCTGCGGTTGTTGAAGCAGTAAGTGGGGATGTGGTTGTAGTAACACCTGACGGCAACCCAAAAAAAGTTCTAGTTGGCGATATCATCCGTGAAAATGAGATAGTCATTACCGCAAATAATGCAGAACTTGTATTAGGTGCTCCAAATGGTGAGGTTCTGGTTGGCGAGAATTGTGTTGGATGTATTGACCAAGAATTGTCTTGGGCTGATGCCCCTGTCGCCGGAGAGGTCAATTTCGATCTAGAGCAATCTGACGACGGAGCATTTACTGACGATGATATTGCGGCAATCCAAGAAGCTATTTTAGGCGGCGCCGATCCTACTGAAATTTTGGAAGCAACGGCTGCTGGTGAAGGGCTAGGCTCTGCAAATGCTGGCTTTGTTACGATTGAATACAATAATATTCAAACTCAGCCCTCGACATTCTTTGAGACATCAGGGCTTGCGAAAGAAGAGGTAGAGGAAACTCGAGAGGAATTTAGAACGATCACCCGTTCAGCTGGTGGTCAATCGATCAGCGAATCAGTCACTGAAGGTTCTATTTCTGGCAATACCTACCCCCAATCTATTACGACCACAGAAACGATTATTGCGGGCAGTTTAGCTCTAGACCCAGATTCTTTTGTCCCAGACACACTCTCCCTTGCTTCACTCCTAAGTGAGCTTAATAACGACATTACATCAAGCGGCCAAGTTGTCACGTTTACTTACGACTCGGTGACGAATTCCATTGTTGGTGTCCAAGGTACTGACGAAGTATTACGTATCGATATTGATGCTACTAGTGTTGGCAATAATATCGATATCTCGTTAACCACCACGATTTCTCAATCTATTGATCATGTTCCGTCTATCGGTGGTGGGCAGGTCTCTTATACTGGCGATCAAATTAACTTTGCTTTTGATATTCAAGGTGAAGACTCCGCAGGAAACCCAATAGCATCACCAATTAATGCGCTGGTTACTTTATTTGACGGGGTGAATCCGTCTGCTGAAAGCGTGAATATCAATAATGTAGAAACGAGTAGTGCACCTATTGAAGGCACTTTTTCTAATATTGGAAGTGATAAACTTCAATCCGCTGTCTTTGATGCCAGTGCGTTAGAAGAGTTTGATGGGTTGCTCAGTGATAACCAAAACACGGTTGCAAGACTGTCTGATGATGGAACAACGATCACTCTGTCTATTCAAGGGAGAGGTGAGGTTGTTCTCACAATCTCCCTCGATACCGATGGCACATATAATTTCCAACAGTTTAAACCGATAGAAGAAGTGAGCTCCGACACGCTTTCATTCTCTCTACCGATTACGGTTACCGATTTTGACCAGGATGTCGTAACGAATACGATTAAGGTTGATATCTCTGATGGTGATAGCCCGTTCATTATTAATGTTGATGGCATCGATGTTGATGAGTCAGGCATTGTTGGCGGCTCACAAGAAGGAACAACCCCAGTAGGTGGTATTGGCAGTATCACAGCAAGTGTTTTTGAAAGTGACATTATTGACCATTACGAACTTGAACCGACTGAATTTAATACAACGGGAGCCTTGGTTTCCAATGGTGCTGCCGTTCAATTAGAGTTAGTTAGTCAAACCAATGGCGTGAGAACGTATGAAGGTTATGTCGAGGTCAATGGATCTCGAATTACGGTCTTTGACGTTAAAGTCGATAGTCCATCATTGGGGAATTATGAATTTACTCTGTACGAATCGCTTTCACACCAAGGTGCTGAAGGTGAGTTGCTAACCTTTGTATTGCCCATTTACGCGGTTGACGCGGATGGTGACCGCTCTGCACTGTCTGGTGGGTCAAACACACCAGAAGCTGCTGAGATCTTAATCAGTGTAAAAGATGATGTGGTCGAACTCATCGATAATGTCGTTTCCGTCGATGAACCGACTTTGGCGGGTGATACTGTTGTTTCTTATAATCTATTCAACTTTGAGGGTGCGGATGGTTCGACAATCCAATCATTGTCTTACGATGGGGTCGAATACAAGTTAGACCAAAATCTACTCCCAGATGCGGCACAAACTTTCCCATTTACAGAAGGGGTTGCAACGATTTCACTCAATGGTGATTTTAGTTTTGAAGTCGCTCGTGATATCAACCACTCAAGCAGCGAAACCATAGTAAAACAATTTGCCTTTTTAGCTGAAGATGCTGATGGCGACGAGAGCTTCTCAACGCTTGATCTTAGTATTACTGATGGCCAAGATCCGGTAATTAACCTAGTTCCACCAGTGACATTATCTGAAACGAATCTTGGTGATGGATCTTCGCCAAGCGGAAATGCGGTTAGCGCCACTGAAACGATTACGTTTACAGCCGGTAGTGATGATGTCGCGAGTTTTCGAATTGATCCAAACTTGTTCAATACTAATGATACGCTCAAATCGAATGGGCTTGTCGTTGAACTCAAGGAAGACCCCCAGAACTCAGGTACTTACATAGGTTTTGTTAACGATGGGGTAAACCCTGATGTCCCAGTATTCACGATTAGCTTTTCTACAAGTACATTAGGGGAATACACCTTCACGCTGCTTGAAGCGTTAGATCATGAAGATGGCCTTGCAAATAACGAGCTAAGTTTTGAACTGCCTGTTTACGCCGTGGACACTGATGGCGATAGCTCGCAAATTTCCCCGCTTACAATGACCATCGGTGATGATGTGCAAATCATGAAAGATGGTGTGCTCAATATTGTTGAACCGACGGTTGCGGATTTGGCTGCTGGTAAGGTAACGACTGCCACCATTGATGTAATGCCCGAGCAGAGTGCTGATGGCGCGACCATTACCCAAATCACGTATGACAATACCGTTTACACCTTGAATCAGGGCATAACGGGAGAGCAACTGATTCCAGTTCCTGAGGGCAAACTGTTCGTTACCCTTGAAGGTGAAATACGCTTTGAGCCGAATCGTGATTTAAACCACACGAGCAGCGAAGATATCGTTAAGACGATCGTGGTGACGTCAAGTGACTTTGATAAAGATCCGGTGACATCCACCGTGACTTTGACCATCACCGATGGTGATATTCCAATCATCAATATTATTCCAAGTGTCACGCTATCAGAATCTAACCTTACAGATGGCTCGGCAGCAAGCAACGCGCCAGTGAGTCAAACCGAGACGATCTCGTTTACCAATCAAAGTGATGATGTAGTCAAGTTCCGTATCGATCCTGCTCAATTCAACACGAACGACGCTCTTAAATCGGGCGGGTTAGCCGTCGAGTTACGTGTCGATCCACAAAACAGCAATCAGTACATTGGCTTTGTGAAAGATGGATCCAACCCAGAGATTCCCGTCTTTACTATTAGCTTTTCTACCAGCACGGTGGGTGAGTACACCTTTACTCTACTTGAAGCATTGGATCATGCTGATGGCCAAGCAAAGAACGATCTGAGCTTTGAGCTTCCTGTACTTGCGGTCGATCGTGATGGTGATGATTCATTGATGTCGCCATTGAAAGTGACGGTTAGCGATGATGTGCAAGGCATGCAAAACCAAACGCTGAGTATTACTGAACCAAATCTTGCTGATGGTACGGTAACGACAGGCACTGTTGATGTGATGCCAGTGCAAAGTGCCGACGGGGCAACGATTACCCAGTTTACTTACGATAACAACGTGTACACGTTAGTTCAGGGGATAACCGGAGAGCAGGTTTTCCCTGTTACTGAAGGTAAACTGTATATGACTCTTGAAGGGTTGGTGCGCTTTGAGCCGAATCGCGATTTAAACCACACGAGCAGCGAAGATATCGTTAAGACGATAGTGGTGACGTCAAGTGACTTTGATAAAGATCCGGTGACATCCACCGTGACTTTGACCATCACCGATGGTGATGTTCCAATCATCAATACTATTCCTAGCGTCACGCTATCAGAATCCAATCTAGCCGATGGCTCAGCAGCAAGCAATGCTCCTGTTAGCCAAACTGAGACTATTCAGTTCACCAATCAAAGTGATGATGTAGTCAAATTCCGTATCGATCCTACTCAATTCAACCCGAACGACATGCTTAAATCGGGTGGGTTAGCCGTCGATTTACGAATCGATCCACAAAACAGTAACCAGTACATAGGGTTTGTGAAAGATGGAGCCAACCCAGAAGTTCCTGTCTTTACGATTAGCTTCTCAAGTAGCACGGTGGGTGAGTACACCTTTACTCTACTTGAAGCGTTAGATCATGCTGATGGCCAAGCGAATAATGAGTTGAGCTTTAATTTACCTGTTTACGCGGTAGACCGCGACGGTGATGACTCATTAATGTCGCCACTGAAAGTGACGGTCAGCGATGATGTGCAAGGCATGCAAAACCAAACGCTGAGTATTACTGAACCAAATCTTGCTGATGGTACGGTAACGACTAACACCATTGATGTGATGCCAGTTCAAAGTGCCGACGGGGCAACGATTAGCCAGTTTACTTACGATAACAACGTGTACACGTTAATTCAGGGGACAACCGGAGAGCAGGTTTTCCCTGTTGCTGAAGGTAAACTGTATATCACTCTGGAAGGTGATGTCCGTTTCGAACCTAATCGCAACCTCAATCATTCAGGGGGCGATATTGTTAAGACTATTACGGTCACGTCTGAAGATAAAGATGGTGACGAAGTCACGTCGACCGTTACGCTTACCATTTCAGATGGTGCTCCACCTGTTATTGATAACATACTACCAGTCGCCTTGGCTGAAGCAAACTTGCTTGATGGCACCTCTCCGAGCATAACGGTCACTCAAACCGGAACAATGACGTTTACATCTGGTAGTGATGATGTGAACCACTTCCGTATTGATACTGCGCAGTTCAACACAACTGGGGACCTAAAATCGGATGGTCTGGTTGTTAAGCTAAAAGAAGATCCTCTAAACAGCGACAATTATATTGGCTTCGTAGAAAACGGTGGTGTCCAAACGGACATTTTCACCATCACTTTTGATAGTTTGGTGCTTGGTCAATATACCTTCACATTGTTAGAAGAGTTAGATCACCTGCCTGTGCAAGGTAATAACGTTCAAATCTTCACCTTGCCAGTTATTGCGGTCGACCAAGACAATACGGATTCAGTAATTAAGCCTCTTACGGTGACTATTACTGATGATGTACCCGTCATTACGGATACAACAGTTGCGAGTACGTTTGTTGTTGATGAAGATGATTTAGGCTCTGTTGTGGCTCAAGCGACAGGCTCGTTTGTGACCACAGAAGGTGCAGACCAAGTAGAGGTTTACGAACTGCGTAACGTAGCCACTCTAGAAACTACTCTGACATCAGGCAATGAAGCGATTTCGATCACTGAGGTCACTGGGGCTGCGAACACAACCACCTACCAAGGTGCGACCACAAGTGGGACTCCGATTTTTACTCTTGCACT
>NZ_JBFSRZ010000031.1:0-56974 GCF_041466065.1 Vibrio sp. 10N.239.312.C11 | reverse complement strand
GGGGATTATCTGCTAACTGCAAGATCGTTCAAGTCTTCTTAAACGATCGGCATTAGGTTTCATTTGTGAGGGTTTTATAAATCATTCGTCAGCGATACCGTGATTTACATCACAGGATGAGTAAACAAGGTATTATCATGAAAAAATCAGTATTAGCACTCGGCTTAATCGGTTTAGTTTCACTTCCAACTTTTGCAGCAAGCACAGATGGTGGCGCGTATGTAGGTGGTGGACTTAGTGTCTATCAAGACTCCGATACAGATGGTCACGGTAATTTAGATTCAGATGGTATGGGTTATAACCTATACGGTGGTTACCAATTCAACCGTATTGTTGGCGTAGAGCTTGGCTACAACGATTATGCAGATTACAAAAATGGCGCAGAAAAACTCTCGCCAACCTCTATTTCCGCATCAGCGAATATCGGTTATACGTTTGACAACACTATTCGTCCATTCGTGTTGGCTGGTTTAAGCTCTGTTGACCTTCACGCGAACCAAGCGGCAAACTATGGGGACGACAGCGGTACTGGCTTCCACTTTGGCGTCGGTGTTGAATACACGCCGATTGAACACTTAACACTTCGCCTTATTTCACAAGCTGACGCGGTGAGTGTTGATGACTATTCCTATCAAGGTTCTCTCAAAAACGATGACCACACACTAGCATTCAACAGTGTTAGCTTCGGTGGTTCATACAACTTCTAATGTGTTCCTCACGGCCACGTTGTAAGTAAATAACTCAAATTCACTTTGCTACTCTGCCCTATGATAAGGCAGCACAGTAAAGTGAATTTTTGTATCTATACACCCTATCGAGCCATTTCACTTTAGCCGGTTATCACTCACCATCACTTCTCGATCTTTATGCGTTGATATTAGAGCTTTCTTGATAGGGAGACTAAAATAAAGAGATAAGATACGCAGGAAAAAAGACCTATGAATCTACCAAGCTTAAACATGTCGATAAACAAGCTGCCCTTTGTGTTGGCTGTGTATTATCTGCTTGTCATCAACATCCCTCTCTCCCTAGAACTGTTTAGTATTGTTCAGGCATCAAAGTCTGAAAGTGTCGCGTTTCTTGTATCCATCCCGTTCTTCTTCCTTGCTGCTTTTAATTTCATCTTCCAAGTCTTTAATTGGCCGATATTCTCCAAACCGTTTTTCATCTTATTACTGATCACCTCAACCTTAGTCAGCTACAGCATGTTCAATTACGGCATCTATGTAGACTACGGGATGATAGAAAACGTATTCGAGACCAATAGTGGTGAAGCAGCTAGCTATATCAGTGGCCACTCGATCTTATGGTTACTATCCATGGGCGTTATTCCATCGATCATCCTGTTGTTCACCAAACTTGAAAAAGAATCTTGGAAAGATTTCTTTGTCTGGAAATTGATTGGACTGCTCTCTTCCTTGATCGTCATTGCCATTATTGCCGGGCTTTTCTACAAAGATTACGTATCGATTGGTCGTAATCATTCGCACATCAAAAAGATGATCATCCCGACCGAGTATGTGTCATCAACGGTTAAATATATCAATAACACCTACATAAAACAGCCCATCCCTTATCAAGAGTTAGGGTTAGATGCGAAGCAAACAGCACAAGCCAAAGCGGCAACCAAACCAACATTATTAGTGTTTGTTCTTGGTGAAACCGCACGCGTGTACAACTACCAATATCATGGCTATGAGAGAGAAACCAACGCTCATACCAAGCCTTACAACCCGATATTTTTCTCTGATGTTCAGTCGTGCGGAACAGCCACCGCGGTTTCTGTGCCATGTATGTTCTCGAACATGAATCGCAGCAACTACGATCGCGACAAAGCCTACAACCAAGATAACGTGGTCGACATGATGAACCGCGCGGGCATTCACTCTATCTGGCGAGAGCATGATGGGGGAGACAAGGCGGTCGCACATCGAATCAAAGAGATGACGCTCGTCGCCAAAGACAGCGACCCGCTGTGTAATAAAGATGTGTGCTATGACACAGCCATGCTAGAGAACTTCGAACAAGATACTCAAGATCTTAAACAAGATAGCATCATTTTCTATCATATTTCGGGGTCTCACGGCCCAACGTACTTTGAGCGTTATCCAGAAGAACATAAGAAATTTACGCCTGATTGCCCTCGTGCAGATATTGAAAACTGCACCAAAGAGCAAGTGGTAAACACCTACGACAACACCATCTTGTACACAGATTTCTTTCTCTCACAGGCTATTCAAAAGCTAGAGAAACTCACCGATAAGTACAATGTCGCGCTGATGTACATTTCCGATCACGGAGAATCATTGGGAGAAAATGGCGTCTACTTACACGGCATGCCTTATTCATTGGCACCGAAAGAGCAAACCCATGTGCCTATGATCATGTGGATGTCTGATGGTTTCGCCGAGCAGAAAGGGATAAACCAGACCTGCTTAAGAAAGGCAGGCAAAGAACAGAGCTTCTCCCAAGACAACCTGTTCGACTCTTTACTCGGCCTAATGGATGTACAAACCAAAGAATACCGAGAAAACCAAGACATTTTTGCTGCGTGTCGGTAGTGTTTTTGCTTATGTAAACCATCGGAAAACTCGAGTTGCCTGAACAAGCTCTCCTCAACTTCCCCTATAAAGAAAAGACCTCGGTCTTTTCTTTTTTTTCGTCGCTAACATGGAGCCAGAGTGCTAATTTATAACGACGAAACAATGAGCTACATTTAATAGACACAATAATGGAAGAGTCCGTCGTACTCCAAAGACCAACCTGTCTTATTAGGCTTTATCTCACTCACATCGCTCATTGAATTTACCACGATTAAGCTCAGTTCAATACGGCACCTGAATGGCGCCACAATATCAATGTTTACGTCATATCATTAAGGACAAATGAATGGACGCTTTCATAATTTCAAGCTGGCAATTTTCTGAGGGTGTGGCACATGAACACACCACCAGCCCAGCCTCATTCGAGCAATCAACTTGGTATCACTGCCAAAGAGATGCTGACGGTTTGAGAGAATGGCTCCACAGTAATACGGTTCCAAATGCCATCATCGATTCATTACTCACCGATGACACCCGTCCTCGGTTCGAACAGTTTGGCCACGACTGTTTTTTGATGATTCTGCGAGGTATTAATCTAAACGAAGGTGCTAACCCTGACGACATGCTTAGCCTACGCATCTTATGGTACAAAGGCACTTTAATATCGACACGTAAAGTTCCTTCAAAAGCGGTCAGTAATCTGATATCTGATCTCAAACAAAATCAAGGCCCGACATCATTACCTGATGTATTACTGGGCATGATACGTGGAATCAACCACAGTATTTCAACCTTCCTAGTACCCGTCGAACTATTAATTGACGAGTTAGAATCTACATCCAATATCGACATAAGATCCATTAACGCTCTGCATTCAAGGCTACTTAGACTAAGGCGTTATTTGAAGCCACAGAAATACGTTTTTGAGGATTTAATGAGTGACCTGCCTGCACCACTGAGTAAGCACAACAGTCATATAAAGAACAGCCTTGATACCATCCTGAGAATTAATGAGTCTGTTGAGTTTTACATCGAACAAATTAATGTATTTTTAGCGAGCCTAAGTCAGCAACAAGCTGAAAAAATGAATAGAAATACGTACCTATTTTCTATCATTGCAGGTATTTTCCTCCCTGCTGGGTTTTTCACCGGTTTGCTGGGTGTCAATATTGCAGGAATACCCGGAACAGATAACCCAATAGCATTCCCACTATTTTGCGTTGGGCTGCTCGTGGTCATAGCGGCAGAGGTCATTATTTTGAAAAAATTGAGGTTTATTTAATGGTTGAGTTTTTGCAATCCAATATGTGGCTTAAACAAGTGGGTTTAGGTTTACTTCTTATCACTGTGTATTGGGTGATAAAACGCTTGGGGAAAAACTGGATAGAAACATTAGCGGAAAATAAGCGCGTCGAATTGAAGCGAAAGCAGTTCGTGATTAAGTGTTTCAATATTGTTCTGTTTCTACTCTTCATCGCTGTGTTTACGATTGTTCTTAACTTGGGTTTTGGTGATATTTCGCTGTTCTTATCATCCATATTTGCGGTGCTGGGTGTCGCTTTATTCGCGCAATGGTCCATTCTAAGTAACCTCACAGCCAGCGTACTAATATTTTTTGTCTTCCCTTATCGCATTGGCGACAGAGTAAGAGTCGCGGAGAAAGACGAAGACATCAGCGGTGTGATCATCGATATCACCATGTTCCACGTTATTCTTCGACACAGTTCGGGTAACATTATCACCTACCCCAACAACCTGATTTTACAAAAAGGCGTGATAAAGGTTTTGGTTGAACCTGAAGCAAAAAGTGAAGCTTCAATAAGGTAACAGGCCTAACACCGAATACCTATGCCAAACAAGGTGGGTTAACGATTGATGTGTATGGAGGAGTGAGATCAGAGTAACCCACTCTTTGTCTATAACGCACATTCTTTCTATAGCGAAGGCTCTGTCTTTTGTGTCCCATTAGCCGCAAGTTTTATTGAGTTTAGATTTGCGACTAAATATACTGGGGGCATCATCAGACGGAGGACAAAAATGAATAATAAAAACAAACATATAGTTTTAATTCATGGTCTATATATGCCTGCGTTGATCATGCAATATCTGGATAGAAACTTCAAAAAACGCGGCTTTACAACGCACAAGTTTGCCTACAACTCGCTGCGTTTCCCTTCTGCAGCCAAACGTCTCAATCGTTTCGTGAATGCTCGTTTTAATGAGTATGATGAGGTCTATTTTTTCGGTCACTCACTGGGTGGCTTGCTGATTCGTCATTACTTTAAATTCTACCAACCACACTTCGCCGACACCTGCATTATTACAGCAGGCACTCCGCACAATGGGGCAACCATCGCCAAAACACTGTCTAATCATGGGCTTGGATTTATATTTGGTTCGAGCAAAATGATTTTAAGCGATGGCTTGGGTGACTACGATATTGATGTGCCGATTGGCGTAATTACGGGTACCTACGACGCCGGAGTAGGACGGATTGTTCTGGGAAGAAACCCAGGGGATGGTACGGTCACTCTCGAAGACGCCAACCTGAGAGGAGCCACTGATACTTACGCCCTCAAACTCAACCACACTGCGCTTGTCTACTCCAAGGAAGTCGTAACACTGTCGGCTCAGTTCATTGAACACAGAGCTTTTAAGGACGCTTCATAGCTTTGTTCAGTAGCTTTTACGCGTTGACTCCTGTATTGAGCTCTTGTTCTCTTATTTATGATAGATAAAAACAAAAATACCACTCTGCGATAAGAGTGGTATTCGAAGATCCATTACTGGAAATGAGCGCTTGCTATACTTTCTATACTTGCTACAGACGATTCACTCGGGTTGGTAAGAACACCTCGCCCAACATGCATCGCACCGAACCACCGCCGATGTCTTCGATCGTTTTCACGTTAAATGGTAGTAGCTTACCGTGTGTCGAAAGCTGAGCTAACTGAGCTGGAGAAAACGCATCGTAAGCCGATTGAGACATCGCGATCACCTTGTCGCCATTCACAGTTTCAAGCTGAAGGATGTTGCCACAAAAACGATTCATCTGATCGATTGAGATAGAGATAACTTGCTTGTCTTTGGCAAGAGACTTCACAACAAAGCGGCGCTCAAACTCTGGGATCACTTCATCACAGATCACGCAGAAATTATCGCCAATCGCCATCATCACATTGGTATGGTAAATCGGTTGACCAGACGGTAATGCCGTTTGGAACGAGACCACGCGAGAATAGCCAATGCGCTTCGCGTAATCTTCCAATACTTCGCGGTCACAACGTTGTGAAAGCGCAGCATAAATGGTCTTGTTGATATGGTCGATCACCATCACGCCTGTGCTCTCTAGATAAGAACCTTGAGCAACGTACGACTCCATAGACTCACTGTGATTAACAATGCGACCAGACGCTTCCAACGCTTCAATAAGTGCATTCGGCTTAACTTCATTTTGACGGTTTTCACACGCCATTGGGAAAGTGAATAGGCTTCCATCACTACAAGTACTGAACCAGTTGTTTGGGAACACTGCGTCAGGGGTTTCAACACCCAGTTCCGGATAATCAAACTCTACAACTTGCACACCTTCTTTACGTAGCGAAACCACCATAGCCTTAAACTCGGCCATCGTTTCTAACTTTACCTCAGCTTCAGTCAGATCGACTCTGTGCTGAAACTCGTTATCACGGGCTGTTTCTTCGTTAAATTTAAATTCTTTTGGCGGCACCATAACAACGCAATTTGCGTTTTGAACATTAGTAATATGCAGTGATTTTTTGTGTAGGTTTAACATTTTAACCGTCCCTATCTTTTATTTACCTCAGAATTGTAAACAACTTGTTACGACAAAATTCACTGAAAATCACAATGATTTGAATATTTATCCCAAGTAATTACTGCGAATTTTAGATTAGTCGGTAATTTTTACTGCAAGATAACAGCACATCAGAAAGAACCAACTGTATGCATATTCGTTAAAGAATTTACTGGATAAATATTCTCATTTCATTTTTCAACTCCACACGAGTTTTGATTACAATTTAATCCATTTAACGTTAGGATTATCACCGTTGCATAACCATCAATTACGTTTGAAATAAGCTTAACTTTTCCTGTCTAATTCAATCTAAAATTAGCTTCATGAAAGACACTCTTTGGAAGTGTTCTGTGTCGCTTAAACCAAGTACTTACATAAGAACTAAACAAAAATCTATCGAATGGCTTAATACTTATAAGAACGCGTTGGCACTTATATAATTTCAAACTAAAACTGAAAAATTCAAATCAAGACTATAAAAACAAAGCTGCACATCACGATGCTCTAGCATCAAAGATGCAGTAGCTTATAAAGGGAAAACTATGTACAAGAAATTTGAAGGCTTTACTGAAGCCTTTCCAAAGGGAGAGCCGATACAACCTCCTACTGGAATACTGGCATTCTGCCGCCATTACACACGAGGTTTTGAAAAGCCGTTGATCTTGCTCGGATTGATGAGCATGACCATCGCGATCATCGAAGTTGCGCTGTTCGGTTACATGGGTCAACTGGTTGACTGGCTATCAACCAGCAACCCGGACACTTTCTTAGCAGACAACGAGTCGACACTGATGGGGCTCGGCGTTCTGCTGTTGGTCGTGATGCCAATCTTGATCAGTGTTTACTCACTACTGCTTCACCAAACTTTGCTGGGCAACTACCCAATGTCGATTCGTTGGTTAGCGCACCGCTACCTTTTGAAGCAAAGCCTGTCCTTTTATCAAGATGACTTCGCCGGACGTGTCGCGACCAAAGTGATGCAAACCTCGCTCGCGGTACGTGAAACCGTGACCAAAATGGTTGATGTGTTTGTTTACGTGACGGTTTACTTTACAGCGATGCTGTTCATGCTCGCGGAATCGGATTGGCGCTTAATGGCTCCAATGTTGATTTGGTTGTTCATTTACGTTGGCATTCAACTGCACTTCGTACCAAAGCTGAAAGACGTGTCTTCAGAACAAGCGGATGCACGCTCACTGATGACAGGACGCATTGTTGATAGCTACACCAACATCGCTACGGTCAAACTTTTCTCTCATAGTAAAAGAGAAACCGAGTACGCTGAAGAAGGCATGGAAGGCTTCCTAGACACAGTCCATCGCCAAATGCGCTTGGTTACTGGCTTCAACATCTGCGTTGAATTCGCGAACTACTTGTTGGTGTTCAGCATTGCGGGTATCTCTATCTACCTATGGTTAGACAACGCGATCACCGTAGGTGCAATTGCGATTGCGGTCAGCTTAGCTCTGCGTATTAACGGCATGTCGAAATGGATCATGTGGGAAATAGGTGGTCTGTTTGAAAACCTAGGTACCGTGATTGATGGTATTAAAACACTGTCTAAGCCCATTGCTATCGAAGACAAAAAAGATGCGAAACCTTTGGACGTTCCACAAGGCGGTATCAACTTCGACAACGTGAGCTTTAACTACGGTGAAAATAAGGGTGTGATTAACAACCTAAACCTCAACATCAAACCGGGTGAAAAAGTCGGCTTGGTTGGCCGTTCAGGTGCAGGTAAATCGACCCTAGTTAACTTACTGCTGCGTTTCCACGATGTAGAAAGTGGTCGCATCCTGATTGATGACCAAGAGATCTCGAGCGTTACTCAAGATTCTCTGCGTAGCAACATAGGTATGGTGACTCAAGATACCTCACTGCTGCACCGTTCGATCAAAGACAACATTCTTTACGGTCGTCCTGAGGCAACAGATGAAGAAGTGTATGCCGCAACCAAACAGGCACACGCTCATGAGTTTATCGAAACGCTAACTGACCCGTTTGGTAACGTTGGCTACGATGCTCAAGTAGGTGAACGTGGCGTTAAGCTTTCTGGTGGGCAGCGTCAACGTGTCGCTATCTCACGTGTACTTCTGAAGAATGCTCCGCTGTTGGTTCTAGATGAAGCAACATCAGCTCTCGATTCAGAGGTTGAAGCTGCGATACAAGAGAGCTTGATTGAACTAATGGAAGGCAAAACCGTTATCGCGATTGCACACCGTTTATCGACGATTGCAGCAATGGACCGTTTGATCGTACTCGACCAAGGTAATATCGTCGAAGAAGGCACGCACCAAGAGCTGATTACACAAAATGGCATCTATGCTCAATTGTGGAATCACCAGACTGGTGGCTTTATTGGTGATGATCTTGAACAGACAACGAGCGCTTAATTTATATTCCATTTTAAAAGTGCGGCGTAATTCACACCAAAATGTTAATTGGCGGTAAATTACACATGGCAGAATGTTATGTCGTAATCATATAATGACATTAACAGCAATGACGCTTCGCTTGCGCGTTCTGGAATAAGGCTAGACTTCGGGGGGAGGCTAGCCTTTTTTATGTCTGTTATTCTTCGCCCTTTCTCGTCTGTTTTCATTGGTTCTTAAACTTCATCGATCCTTTTGTTTTTTTCTTGGCGTTTTTTTCTTAAAATGCGCGCAGTATTCTTTCTAGAGATCAACCATGAACAAAAGTGTCTTAACTAACGTTATTGCGTTAGCACTGCTTGCTGGCGGCTATGCGACAGCAAACCAATACTTGCTTTATGCAGGCCTATTCGCCTTTTCTGGTGCTATCACCAACTGGCTTGCGATTCACATGTTGTTCGAAAAAGTACCCGGCTTATACGGTTCTGGTGTTATTCCAGCACGCTTTGAAGAGTTCAAGGCTGCAATCAAGCAACTAATGATGGAACAGTTCTTTACTGAAAGTAACATCGACCGCTTCCTTAGCAGTGAGATGACCGGAAAATCGCTCAATCTAGAGCCCGTAATTAAAAAGATCGACTTTAACCCAGCATTCGATTCACTGGTTCATGTTATCGAAAACTCACAGTTTGGTGGCATGTTGGCGATGGTTGGTGGCACAGAAGCACTACAGCCAATGAAGGCGCCATTTGTTGAGAAGATGCAAGAGTCTGTGATTGAAATCAGCAAGAGTGATTCGGTAAAAAATGCCATCAAGGATGAACTTGAATCACCTGCGATGATGGATGAAATCAAAGAGAACATTGAAGCGATCATCGATCAGCGCTTGAATGAACTGACACCAAAACTGGTTAAAGAGATGGTTCAGACCATGATCAAGAAACACCTTGGTTGGTTGGTCGTTTGGGGTGGGGTATTCGGCGGTGTGATTGGTTTAATCTCTGCCGCAATTACGCTGTAAGGCGGAGAAGTTTATCCGATTGCTCTTTATCTGACGTTCAACAAAAATGGAAGCTTATTGGCTTCCATTTTTTATATCTAAATAACCTTGGTAAGGCAAAGCCGGTCACTATTTTATGGTGGCCAACAACTCAGGGTTAACACCAAAGCCCTTCTTGTGTTCTTCAATCACCACTTCGCTGCGTGTCTGAATCACACCTGGCAGGGTACCCAATTTCGTTGCCATAAACGCTTGGTACGCCTTCATGTCTTTTACTCGAACCTTGATCATGGTGTCAAAATCCCCCGACAGCGAATAGCACTCTTCGACTTCAGGCATCGTTTCAACCGCTTGGGCAAATTTATCAAAAATTGAAAAACTGGTTTGATCGAGGCGAATATGGATAAACACTTGGACATCGAGCCCCAACTTTTCTGAACAAAGCTCAGCATGATAACCAGTGATGTAGCCCACTTTTTCCAATCGCTTCAACCTATCAGAGCAAGGTGAAGTTGTTAGGTTGACCTGTTTCGCTAGTTCAACAACGGGCAAACGGCCTTTCATATGCAGAATTCTTAGTATCTCTTTATCGATACGATCGAGTTGATGCTGAGACATAATATTCCTTAAACATTCTAGATTGCGCTCAGTATATTCCATACTAAGAGCAATCGAAGAAAACCTTGCTCACACATTTAGAAAACTAAATAGACCATTCCTATTCACGTTAAATATAAAACCGAACGGAGCGATAACAACCCTTATAAATCAAACTCCAGTTATTAACAAATTATTATAGAAATGACCCGATTAACAAATAAGTTGAGCCAGAAACGAAAGAAAGGATATAGGCCAAAGTGAATAATAGAATTCTCAAAGAGAAAGGATGACTCTATTATGAAAACGCAAGAACTCGCATATAAACCTTACGGAATCGGTTCATGGACACACGTAACGGTATCAAAAGATGTTGCCCAAGCACTCGCAAGTGAATACTCAAACTATGGCTGGGAAGTTAAGATTGATGGTAATGTCGTCGAGGCAGAACCTTCACTAAAAGCGGCATAAAAAACGAAAAAACCTCCATTAGGGAGGTTTTTAAATCTAAGTTAGTAAGCACTTACTACAATCTAAGCCAGACCAACTTGGGGAACTGCAGTTCCTGTTTCACAACGACAGTTACACGTTCGACAGAAGTGTTGAGTTTCCATGTCGTAATACAGGTTTCCACTAAATAGCTTTGACGTCCATTGCATCATACGGCCAGAGGTTGTCTCAGGCTCAGATTCACAACGTTTCATTATAGACTTATGTAGTGTTGTTTTTTTACATCCTTTGCAATAGAGATCAGGCATACCTTTGTCCTATAGGTCTTTAGTGGTTACTGATAATTGACACATGATGTCCAATTCAGTGTAATAATTCACCGAGCTAATAACAAAAGTGAGCGCCAAGTTCAAAAAATAGCCATTTTATCGGTTATTTTTTGACATCAAGCGCTATGAAAAGCCTTTATCTTCTATTTATTTCCCTTCTATCATTTGGTTTCGATTTACATTGTAAACCTCATAACAGCCGTGCTTCTCCTGTATCCTACTGATTTTCTATAAGACAAAGGTAGTGCCCAGATAAAAAAATAGAGCCACCGAAGGGACTCTATTACTTTTATTTTTCAATTTCTTTTTACAATTGCTTTTTAGCTAATGTTCTTTGCTAATTCACATATGTTTTACAATGTAAATTAGTCTAGCTCAACTAGGTTCTTCTTGAACTCAGCGTGTTGCTTTTTCACTTCGTCTTCTGGCTCACCAGTCATTAGACTCACAATAACGATAGAAAGCGTCGATAGGATGATTCCCGGTACGATTTCGTAAACATCGAACCAACCGCCCGTGAACTGCTTCCAAAGTACAATCGTAACACCACCAACCACGATACCCGCTAGAGCGCCGTTACGGTTCATACGAGACCAGTATAGGCTTAATACGATTGCAGGACCGAATGCAGCACCAAAACCAGCCCATGCGTAAGATACAAGGCCAAGTACTGAGCTGTCTGGTGTCATCGCCAGAACAAGAGCAACAAGAGAAATTAGAATAACCGCGAAACGGCCGACACGAACAATCTCTTCTGACGTTGCGTCTTTCTTCAAAACTTGCTTATACAGGTCTTCTGCCATTGCAGATGAAGAAACAAGAAGTTGTGAATCCGCAGTACTCATGATAGCCGCTAGAATGGCAGCAAGTAGGATGCCGGCGATTACTGGGTGGAACATCGCGTTCACAAGAAGCATGAAGATCTTCTCGCCATCGTCTAGCTTAGGTGCGCCAGAGTTCGTCACATAGATTAGACCAACAAGACCCACAAGCATTGCACCAATCATAGACAGTGCAGTCCAGATAACGGCAATGCGGCGCGCTGTTGTCAGATCTTTATTACTACGTGTTGCTTTGAAACGCGCAAGGATGTGTGGTTGACCGAAGTAACCCAAACCCCATGCCGCTAGTGAGATGATCGCAATAGCAGACAGTGGTTCACCCTTCGCATCATTCCATAGCGTTAGCAGCTCTGGGTTGATGTTGTGTAGGTCGCTAGAAAGCTGACCTAGGCCACCGTTCATTGCCGCGATTGGTACAATCAATAGCGCTGCAGACATGAGTAAACCTTGAACCAAGTCAGTCCAAGATACCGCTAGGAAACCACCAAACAGAGTGTACGAAACTACACAGACTGTACCGATAATTACCGCTGTTGTGTAATCAAGGCCGAATACCGTTTCAAACAATTTACCACCTGCTACCAAGCCTGAACTTGTGTAGAAAAGGAAGAATAAAAGGATAAAGAAAGCAGAAATTGTTTGGATCAGCTTAGAATTATCATTGAAACGACGAGATAGGAACTCAGGCAGCGTCAGTGATTCAGTCGTAATGCTGTAAGTACGTAGACGTTTTGCACTGATTAACCAGTTTGCCCAAGTACCAACAAGTAGACCACCAGCAAGCCAAAATGCTTCAAAGCCAGCAGCGTAAGCGTAACCTGGCAGGCCAAGTAGCAACCAACCACTCATGTCTGATGCGCCAGCAGAAAGTGCAGCAGGCCATGGGCCTAACGAACGACCACCTAGGAAGTAGTCTGTTGAGTTAGATGTACGTTTGTAAGCAATAACACCGATCGCTAGCATCATAATTAGATACGCAATGAACGTCGTCGTTATTGCAAAACTGTTTTCTATCATTTGATAGTCCTCATTTTGTAGAAAGCCTTCCATGCCTAATTCAATGCAAGACACTCACCGTAAAGGCAAGCGAGTGCATTGAGTTAGGTATTGAGGCTCCAATGCACTATGAATTAAATCCAAAGATGGAGAAAACCCAACAATGGAAAAAACCAAAAGTGCTTAGAGCCAATTTTACTGAAGGTTAGTGAGCTTCGCTTCCAAGTTCGAGCAAGGTCGCGTTACCGCCCACGGCTGTTATATTTATAGTTCGCGTACGCTCGGTAATGAAGCGCAGCGATAGGTGTGGATCATTAGCAACATTCATTGTCGCCAGATCCGTTTCAGCTACTAAACCGACGATTGCACCGTCACGCTTAGCAAGCTGTAAATTGATAGCTTGTGCCGTTTGCGAGTTACCTACGTAACCCACGCTACGTACATCGCAAGACAACAACTGTTGAGCAGCGTCATACGAGGCAACTTGCACCAAGTTAGTTGGCAAGTTCGCCGACTTAGCTGCGTCTGCAACTAAGGTATTGAACTGCACATCATCACTGCACAATTGGACGCTGTTACCTGCCAATAGCGCGGCAGTAATCAAAGCCATTGCAGTTTGCAGCGCTGGCACTTTCACTTCGCAATCATCAACAATCACCAAAGCCACACCGCGACCTGCGGCATATAGCTCATTGGTTTCGCCCGTAGGACCTGCCATTAGGTGATGTTCAGAAAGCAGTGCAGACGCTTGCTCTAGATGATAAGTCGCCACCATCGCCAAAGGCGCAGATTGACTTTCGATCTCTGATTTAAGCGCAAGTACCTGAGCACTCTTGTAATCAAAATCGGTAAGATTCCATTGTTCCCACGCTAGCAAAGCATCAGAAAAACCTGTCACTTGATGAACCATGATAATGCTCCTTATGCCTTGTCTTGTGATTGAGAGAAATGAACATCAGTAAAGCGATATAGGTAGTGAGGACCACCCGCTTTAGGGCCAGTACCTGACAAGCCTTGACCACCAAATGGTTGAACACCAACAACGGCGCCCACTTGGTCACGGTTGATGTAGCAGTTACCCACACGAACGTGTTTTTCGATCCAACGGTAAGTTGTCTCGTTACGGCTGTGGATACCCATGGTTAAGCCAAAGCCCGTTTGGTTGATTTGGTCTACCACTTGCGCTAGCTCACTCGCTTTGAAGCGAGCAATGTGTAGCACTGGGCCAAACTGTTCTTCTTTCAAGCAGTTGATGTCATCAATTTCAAAAGCACTTGGTGGAACAAAATCACCATGTTCACAATCACTACCTAGAGAAAGTTGAGCCACCTTCTTCTGGGTATTGGTCATGTTTTCTAAGTGCGCCATTAGCTTCTGTTTTGCGTTTTGGTCGATAACAGGGCCAACATCGGTTTTATGAAGGTGTGGAATGCCAACACTCAGCTCGTCCATTGCACCGTGAATCAATCCAACCACGCGGTCTGCAATGTCTTCTTGGATGTAAAGCACACGTAGTGCAGAACAACGCTGACCTGCTGAAGCGAATGCTGAACGAATCACATCACGAACTACCTGTTCAGGCAGTGCAGTACTGTCGACGATCATCGCGTTCTGGCCGCCTGTTTCCGCAATAAACGGAACTGGCTTAGCGTTACGAGTGGCTAATGACACATTGATACGCTGTGCCGTTGGCGTAGAACCAGTAAAGGCAACGCCCGCAATCGCATCATGGCTTGTTAGTGCACTGCCGATCTCAGCACCGCGACCCGGTAGTAACTGAATGGTGCCAGCAGGGAAGCCCGCTTCATTCATCAGTTCAACCGCACGAGCAGCAATCAAGCTTGTTTGCTCGGCAGGCTTAGCCACAACCGTATTACCCGCCACTAGTGCTGCAGTAATTTGGCCAAGGAAGATGGCTAGAGGGAAGTTCCAAGGGCTGATACAAACGAACACACCACGACCTTGTCGAGAAGCGATTCGTGTTTGGCCATCAAAACCTTTTAGTTCGAAACCTTGTAGATTGTCAGCTTGTTTTGCGTAGTAACGACAGAAGTCGACTGCTTCACGTACTTCATCAACACTATCGTGAATTGTCTTACCCGCTTCTTGATGACAAATCGCCACCAATTCAGCGAGGTTGTCTTCCATCAGGTCAGCCAGCTTATCAAGTGCAGCCGCTTTGGTTTCAACCGAAGTCGCGCTCCAATCAGCGAATGCTGCGTCTGCGCCGGTGATCGCAGCGGAAACATGATCAAGGTTAGCGAAAGCCACCTGACCCACATTAATACGACGATCGTAAGGTGCGGTTACTTGCTCAACGCTCTGATCAGCCTTGATCATGCTTTCGGCAAGAGATTCACCGTTGATCACAGGGCCCGCAGTCCATTGATTGTTTAAGAAGCCTTTTACTTGCTCTTCAAACTGATGCGCTTCGCTTTCAATATCAATGTTCACACCGTAAGAGTTCTTACGCTCAGGGAAAACCGCTGGAGGCAGAGGAATCTTAGTGTTGTGCAATGTATCGAACGCCAGAAGCATATCGACAGGGTGTTGAGTCAGCTCTGCCACAGGGCAACGCGCATCAACTAGGCGGTGGACAAACGAGCTGTTTGCGCCGTTTTCTAGCAAGCGACGTACTAGATATGGCAGTAGATCTTTATGGCTGCCAACCGGTGCGTAGATACGTACCGACTGTTGATAAGCTTCCATCGCATGGTTGTACAGAGAATCACCCATGCCGTGTAAGCGTTGGAATTCAAAGTCTTTATGGTCGGTCATGACAGCAATAGCAGAAACTGTATGAGCGTTGTGGCTCGCAAACTGCGGGAAGATATTGCCACGAACGCTTGGGCTCAATAAGTAACGCGCACATGCAAGGTAAGCTACGTCTGTCGCTTCTTTACGTGTGTAAACTGGGTAATCAGTAAAGCCAGCTTGTTGGGACCATTTGATTTCGCTGTCCCAGTAAGCGCCTTTTACCAAGCGAAGCGGGATTAAATCGCCCTGCTCTTTCGCTAAGCGGTTTAGCCATACTAGAACCGGTAGTGCACGCTTTGAGTAAGCTTGAATAACCAGACCAAATTTACCCCAACCTTTTACAAGGTCAGTGCGGTACAGTTTTTCGAATAATTTAAGAGAAAGCTCTAGGCGATCCGCTTCTTCCGCATCAATCGTAATCGCAACATCGAGCTCTACTGCACGGCGCAATAGCTGCTCTAGCGTGTCGCAAAGTTCAGTCAGTACGCGCTCTTCGTTCGCCACTTCATAACGTGGGTGAAGCGCAGAAAGCTTGATAGATACCGATGGCGCAGGGCTCGATTTTGAAGAGACCTTCGATTCTGGAGAAACATAGTTGTCTCGACCTACGGCTTCAATCGCCATTAGGTAATCTTTGAAGTATTTGTTTGCGTCTGCAGTAGTCAGTGCCGCTTCACCTAGCATGTCGTATGAGTAGGTAAAACCTTTATCACGCATAGACTTACCGTTCTTCTGCGCTTCAGCAATGCTGCGGCCAAGAACAAATTGGTGACCCATCACCTTCATTGCTTGGTGCATCGCTTTGCGAATTACCGGCTCAGAAAGCTTGTTCACTAAACGGTTAACCGCTTGACCTGCACTCTGCTCTTTAGATGAAAGTCCAACCACCTTACCTGTTAGCATTAATCCCCAAGTGGATGCGTTAACAAATACTGAGTCTGAATTCTTTAGGTGAGATTTCCAATCCGCAACGCTTAGTTTGTCACGAATCAGAGCATCAGCGGTTGCTGAATCAGGAATACGCATCAAGGCTTCCGCCAGACACATTAGCAAGATGCCCTCTTGAGTATCTAAGCTGTATTCAAGCAACAATGCATCGATCATCTGGATAGAAGTCTTATCCGCACGGATAGCTTCGATCAATGATGTCGTTTTGTCTGTGATCTGCTGCTTTTCTGACTCAGAAGGGGTAGCTAGCGGCAGAAGTTGCTCTAGCCATTGGGTTTCATCCACCATATATAATGGTGAGATAAGCGACCATAGATCAGCAAGCGACTGCTCGTTGAATTCTGGCTTTAACACATCAGTAGCTGTAAACATGCGTTTTCCTTAATCTCACACCCGGAATTAGCCCGGGATCTCTACAATGGCTGCAGTGTATTTAGAGTATATAAGGATTACTTGTCAAAAACTCCGAGTTTTTTGCTAAAAACTCGCTTTATTAACAAA
Source organism: Vibrio sp. 10N.239.312.C11 (assembly GCF_041466065.1). NCBI lineage: Bacteria > Pseudomonadati > Pseudomonadota > Gammaproteobacteria > Vibrionales > Vibrionaceae > Vibrio > Vibrio sp. 10N.239.312.C11. The sequence continues at coordinate 39,819 of NZ_JBFSRZ010000031.1, read as the reverse complement.
ACAAACACAAGGTCACATATGAAACTTTAAAATAATATGCCGTTTTGTTTCACTATTTAACAGAAATTTGCTTTTTGTATTGAGATGGTGACATGCCTTGAAGACGTGAAAAGGTGTGAGTAAAGGAAGATTGACCGGAGAAACCAGCCAGTTCAGCGACCTGACCAAGGCTGAGGTTACCTTGTTCGATTAAACGACGAGATCGGTCGATACGCTTACCAAGAACGTACTGGTGAGGGGTAATGCCCATTTGATCTTTGAATAGCATGTGGAACTGGCTTTCACCCAGAAACACACTGCCTGCAAGCTGCGCGACAGAGATCTTGTTCGCGAGGTGTCGCTCAATGTAGCGATCCAATGCCTCAAGATCAAAACGCGAGTCTTTAATCGGAGTTTCGAATGCCGATATGTGTCTTTGCATCAGCGCGATCACCGTGTCATTACAGGCTCGGCTTAGTAGCAGATCATTAGGACTGGCCTGCATTTCTTGCACCAACATATGGATAAGCTTTTGAATTTGCGCGTCTAATTGGAAGTAGACGTTCGATGATTCTAACTGATTGATCTTCTCTAGCATCAGAGGGTCATCATCCGTTGGCACTGGCATATTGAGTACTAGGATGTCCGACTGGCCAACCACACCACCGAAAGCATGATCAGAGCTCGCCGTTACCACACAACCTTGACCTGGGCCGACAAGATTGCCTTTACCGCTCACTTCAAATTCAGCCTGACCTTTTAAACCAATCACCACCTGCGAATAATGATGATCGTGACAGTCCATATGCGAAGGCAAAGTTATGATTTCCGCGGGTCGGGGGCCTGTAAGCCCTAGCGGAGACAAGTCTAGGTTTGGAAAGGGTAAAGGTTTTGGCATGACTGCAAAGTACTTAGGTCGACATGATAAGAATAATACTCTGAAATCTGCAGAAGATGAATTTGTAAATGATCATGAGAGTTGTTTTCTCTGTTTTCTCTTCTTCAAAGAAAGATCATTATTGATAACCACGTGATCATGTCTCCGGAAGTATGATCAAGTGAGCCCAAACTACGGGCTTTGTAAAGTCAACCTTCCAATATTTAGGCCACTCTTCCTTGTTCCAAGAGCAAATAAATCTGAACACCAAAAGTCAAAGCAAGTCACAAATGGAAACCAAACGACTACACCATAACGACAATATTTTCTTATATAGCTCAATTATTTCGGTGTAAATATGTAAAAAGTGTATCCGAAGTACCGAAACTTAGCTTTTGAGTAGATTGGAGGGCAATAAAACGGTATAAAGACGGGTACTGTGTTAATTGCTAATAACTAGTGACTGACAACTAGGAAGTAGACACTTTATTAACGAGCCAATTTTAAATATACAAGTTGCAGGGACCTATGACTAACTTTCGAATTTCAGCGCTTTTACTTGCGCTATCCCCACTTTGGGTATCTGCATCGTTATCAGCTGAAGAACTGAATCAAGTCGATCCCGTTTCAGCTATCGATGCAAAGCTAACAGAGAAAAACTCAGATATTGAGCGTATTTCAGCGACCAAAGTATCGGCAACTGAGACCTTAAAACAACTTCAAAACCAGAACAGTAAGTTGTTACGTGAAGGTGAAGAGTTAAAGGCAAAACGTAACCGAGCTAAATCTGTACTCGACAAACAGTACAGTCGCTTACTTGACGATCCAGAAACGGATCTGGTTTCTTTTCAGAAAGGATACCAAGATGCTTGGGCTGCGGTTAAAGAGAATCAATCGTCTCAGCTAGATAATCAGCAAGCGATGAATGAGAACGAAATTTACCTTTCTCAAATTAAGCAAAAGCAAGCTCGTTTGAATAATGAGCTGGCTAACTTGAAAGAATCAAAAGTTGAAGCTCGCGTTAAACGTATTGCAACAGAACTTCGTGAAAGTGCCGTTCTTGAAACGAGCTACACCACCACATGTTCATCAACAATGACACTGGGTGAGTGTATTGCTCAAGGTAAACACCTGACGAAGCAGAAAGCAGTACAAAACTTCAAGAGCAAATTACTTGAACAGCTCACAGAAAGCACGCTAGCGAAGCAAAACTTACAAGGTGTTCAATTGAACATTCATGTTCAAGACAGCCAAGCAATCAAGAGCGGTTTCTCTGGAAACAACTCTTACTTTGTGCAGATGCAAGCTCAACTTCAAGCAAAACCGGAAGCGATTGCAGCATGTAACTTATTGAACGTTTCAACTCGCTACTGTTTAACGGACAGCGACGTTAAGGTTACAAAGAAGAGCGACAAGCAGTGGGCAAACGTGATGGTACGTTCTGATCAGTACAATGACTCAGTCACTATCAACGGCATTAAATACGGCAGCACACCCCTAGAGGTTTCGCTACCGAGCGGTCGTCACCAAGTAACCATTTCAAAAGAAGGTTACGAGTCATACAACCGCACAGTGACTATCAACGGCAGCGATACTATTTGGGTGAAACTCCTTCCTAGTAAAGAAAATGAAATCTAAATATATAAAGCTAAGCCTGATATAAATAGCCGTGCCTATTTCACAAAGCTGAATGAATACTCGCCATCTTGTTGTAGTTATAGAAAGTAGCTTCAAACGAAATGGCGTTTTCGTTAGAATATTCAATTAACCTAAATTACGACTGAAGTAGCCCAACATGCGCCAAGGTTTTCCTACTCTATTATTTGCACTTGCTCCATGCTTAATGACGCCTGCTGTTTTCGCTGAAGCGACATCTCCAGCAATCACGTCATCAGTCATCGACATTGAAAGCTCTCTTTTCGAAGAACATGCCAGTTTAACGGCTATCGAGAAGAAGATGGCGGACAAACAAAATCAAGTCGACAACCAAGCAGAGCAAATGGCACGTCAAGCCAAGTTATTAGCTCAATCAGAGCAAAAACTCGCAACGGCGAAAACTAGCCTAGAGCAAGATTACACTCGCATGATTGATGAGCCAGATTTCGATATCTCACCAGCTCAAAACCGCTTTCAAGATGCCTGGAAATCGGTAAAAGAGCACAAGCTTACGATTTCGGATTCAGAGCAAAAGCTTCAAAGCTTAGTGATGGAACTAGAGGCCATCAAAGCCGAAAAATCAGCTGTAGAAATGTCTATCGCCCATTTGAATCAAGACAAACTAAGAGCAAGAGCTGAGAGATTAAGAAGCGAGGTTACTCAAACACAAGAACATACCGTTAGCTTTACCAACCGCTGTAGCAGCGACATGACGTTAGCTCAATGTTCAGACCAAACGGTGGCTTTGACACTTCAAAAAGCAGTAAAACAATTTCAAAATAGCCTTGTATCCAACGCGACAGAATCAAAAATAGTAAAAGAACACCTAGCGTCTGCATCTTTGAATATTCACGTTCTGCAACACAGCGTGAAATCATCTGGCTTCTCCGAAGATAACCGTTACCGAGCCGTGATTACCGCGAATTTAGAAACTCGTCCAGATAAGAACACCCCTTGCCGCCTACTTGGTATTAAATCCTCAAACTGTTTCGATCAGAGCGATCTGCAAGCCGATGATCAACAAAAAGAGGTTGCATGGGTTAACTTGGTGGTTCGTTCAAATCAATATAATGACAAGGTTTCTATCAATGGTGTGAACTATGGCAGCACTCCGGTTGAAGTGATGTTACCTACTGGGCAGCACATGGTTACGATTGAGAAAGAAGGTTACCTTTCTTTCCACCAAGAGCTGAAAATAGCCCGAGATCACAACCTAAGAGCAGTATTACAAGCGAAGCAGAACTCACTGAATGTGGGGACTAAGTTTGCTGACCCAATGGGCAATGGTGCTCAAAGTCCAGAAATGATTGTGGTTGGATCTGGGACTTACCTACTCGGTGAAAATAACGCTGAGCAAGTCACGATCAAACAGCCATTTGCATTAGCGGCAACCCCAACTCGTGTTCAAGATTTTAAAGCATTTGTGAAAAATACGGGGTATCAGACAGACGCAGAGCTGATGAACACTTGTGATACCTTCGTGAATGCAGAAATCACGACTGTGTCAGACAATGACTGGAAAGCTCCTGGTTTCAAGCAAGTCGATAACTCTCCCGTTGTATGCGTCAGCCAAAGCGATGCGAAAGCGTACACACGTTGGTTATCTAAAAAAACAGGCTTTACTTACCGTCTACCAACACAACAAGAGTGGGAAGCGGCGGCAAGAGCGGGTCAAGATACCAGCTTCTGGTGGGGCAACAAATTCCGTTCAGGTAGAGCTAATACTGGTTGGTCTGGTACACAGTGGTCAAACGTCAGTACTTCTCCTGTTAAATCATTCTTGCCAACGCCAACGGGTTTCTACGACATGGTAGGTAACGTTTGGGAATGGACTGCAACCCAAAAAGGCATCGCTAAAGGGGGCGCGTGGAGCTTCTCTCCTGAAGAGGCAAAAGTGTTTGCTGAACTGTACGTTTCGCCTTCTACTGCCGCTAACTACTTAGGATTCCGAGTATTACGAGAGCTATAAGCTCTTGGTATTACTCAAAGCCCTCAAATATTTACCTTAGATTCTCCTAGTATCAGGTTGAGTCAGTGTTTATAGGGGAATTCCCTCCTTATATTCGATCTCGCCTAGGAGTAAATTCGTCGATAGAGTAGTAAGTCACTCTGGGTATCTAACTGATACCTCAGCTTAATTTACATGACCCTCGTAAATTAAACTGGAAATCTTCTACGTGTCGACAAGGTATATCTTGTCTTTGGCCAGCCCTTCTTCAGGCTGGCTTTTTTTTAGCTTCTTTCTCATCCTTTTTGTTCAGCCACCGATCAATAAAAGCGCACTTAAACAGCACACCGTTCAACTATTGATCACACTCCATTTTTGATGCATAACTCGACTTCTAATTGTCATTGCAGCTCTATAAGAAACTGATATCATTGCAATACTCCCTCTTACGAGATAAAGCCTTGCCGGATCCCCTCGACTCCATACATCGTTCTTTATTTGAACAACTTCCAGGTTGCTGGGGTTGCAAAGATACTGACTCTGTCTTCGTGTATGCCAACCTTGCTTACAACCAATTAATTGGCTTAAAACCCAACGAAACTTGTACGGGCTTAACCGATTTCGATATGCCTAGTCAAACAACCGAATGCGCGCAGGATTTCAGGGCTCAAGACAAACATGTAATGGATACACGCAGTACTCTTAAAATCCTCGATATTCACCCTTATCCAGACGGACGCTGGCACGCCCATATTTTTACTAAAACCCCTTGGCTTGATGGGAATGGCGAAGTTCAAGGCACCATTTTTTATGGTCAAGAACTCACCGACACCGCCATCTTAGAAGTAGGCCATTGGGTGTGTCAGGCAACTTGCGAAAAAGACAATCAAGTGTCCATTGCAGGATCAAAGCCACGCATATCAAAGCTCAAAAAGCGACTGACTTCGCGAGAATCAGAAGTGCTGTTCTTGCTGCTATTCGGCAAGAAACCACAGTACATCGCGTCTACGTTGAACATTTCAATCAAAACGGTCGAAGGGCATGTCGCCAGGTTGAAACAGAAATTTGATGCGCGCAGTAAAAGCCAGTTGATTGAGTATGCGTTGGACTCGGGGCTAGGCTCTATGATCCCAGAAACCCTGCTTAAAAAGCAGATCTCCGTTGTTCTGCACAGTGACTAGATATTGGTTTGATGAGATGCAGACAAAAAAATACCGTTGATAAGTCTAATCAACGGTATTTTGGGATCAGTTAAGCAGTTAAGCAGTTAAGCAAATTAAGGCGCTAGGCGGTCGATATCCCAACGGCTATCTTGGCGTGAGAACAAGAAGCGATCATGCAAGCGGTGCTCTCCACCTTGCCAAAACTCAATGCTATCCACACGCACACGGAAGCCACCCCAGAAAGAAGGCACAGGAACCTCTCCTTTCGCGAACTTCTGTTTAAGCTCTAGATATTTGCCTTCTAAAATCCCACGAGCAGAGATACGGCTACTTTGCTTACTTGCAATTGCGGCCAATTGGCTCTCTTTTGGTCGTGACGAGAAGTACTTCATATTTTCCATTGCTGTCAGTTTTTCAGCCGTGCCCGTAATATGAACTTGTCGCTCAAGAGGGTGCCAAGGGAAATGCAAACTGATTTTGCTATTGTGCTCTAGCTGGTGCGCTTTACGGCTACCTAAGTTGGTGTAAAAAACGAAGCCGTCTTTATCAACATTCTTTAGCAGAACAATTCGCTGGAATGGCTGACCATTTTCATCAACCGTAGCAACTGTCATGGCAGTAGGATCCGTCAACTTAGCTTCAATAGCTTGCTCTAGCCATAGATTGAATTGCTCAATCGGGTCTGCGGCTAAGTCTTTACGTCTCAATCCACCCTTAGCGTATTCGCGACGAATATCGGTCAGTTCCATTTGGTTGCTCCTTTCAATTTTTTTTGATTCTGCGCTGTAATCCTTTGAAACACAAGTCTAAGCCATGGTTTTGTCTCACAGAAGGTGCTCTGTGTTAACAAGATCTCGGTACTCTATCCATCATATTGATAATCTTTATACAAACCGATGACATGCTGAGATCCTAGTGACTAAGATACTGCTTAACATAATGACTCCCTTCGTTTTATTCTCATTGTTATTGGGGGCTATTGGGCTGAGCGCAACTCATTTTTTGGCAGTACAATTTCAAGAAAAAGTGGTCACTCAAAAGCTCAACGAAGCAGCCAATAAAGCGAACCTACAAATCGACTCTGAACTGGATAAATTCAAACAGATCCCTGATTTGCTCAACCATGACCCACGTCTGCTCTCTTATTTTGACTCATCACCACAAACAGACAAGATTTCCGCTGCGCAGCTCAATCAATTGCTATTTGAATGGTCTAATCAAAGCCAAGCTGACACCATCTATATTCATGACCCGAGCGGTACTGTGGTCGCTTCCAGTAATTACCAGAAGCTCGGTACTTTCGTGGGTGAGAACTTCTCGTTTCGTCCTTATTTTGCGTCCGCGATTGAAGGTAACAGCACACACTATGTCGCACTGGGGGCTCGCTCCAACGTACGCGGTTACTTTTTGTCTTCGCCCCTGTATATAGAAAATGACATTGTTGGGGTTATCACCGTTAAAGTGAGTCTAGAGAACCTTGAAAACATCCTAACCAGCGATGATTTTGAGATTGTGGTACTCGACTCTAACCAAGTGGTTTTTCTCTCCAGCCAAACTCAGTGGCTTTATCACTCGTTGTTGCCGTTAAGCCAGAAGCAACAAACCGATATCGCCCTGCAACGCCAATACGGTCAAAGCGAAATTTCGATCATAGAAGCTTTTCGCTCTTCCAACTATCAACCACAAGTTAACGACGCTAATCAGCCCAACAACATTCAACCAAATCGAGTACAAAAAGAACTTACGGCAAACCGATTGTTTAAACTTGGGCCGTTCAATCTTTACCCCGCCACCTTCAGTAACAATCAGTACCAAGTTGTCGCATTAAAAAAGGCCAAAGCAGAGCTTATTAAAGTGCTGCAGATCGATGTCATCTTCGTGGTGATTTACAGCTTGGTGATGCTCATCGCGTGGTCGTGGCGACAGACTTACGTCGCGAAAGTGGCGCTAACCCGGCTCAACCAAAACCTAGAACAAACCGTTGATAAACGTACTCACTATTTGAAGAAATCCAATCAACAACTTCAGCAAACCATTTTTCAATACCAAGCATCACAGTTAAAGCTGAAGCAGACAGAACAAGAGCTGACCCAAACAGCAAAATTAGCGGTACTCGGAGAGCTGTCAGCCAGCATTAACCACGAAATCAACCAACCGCTTGCAGCACTTCGAACTTATAGCGAGAACAGCTTAAAGCTGCTAGAAATGGAACGGACAGATTTAGTGAAGAGCAATCTTGAGAAAATGATTGGCCTCAACAACACCATTACCGACATCATAGCGCGACTCAAAGTCTTTACTCGCAAGGTCACTAAACAAGAACATCATGTCGCGAACCTGCACCAAGCGGTCAACAACGCCACCAGTATTCTCAGTGCGCTGATGATCAAGCAAGGCATTACACTAAGACTAAGCACGGTGCCAAATCATATTAATATTGCAATTCATCCAACCGAACTCGAGCAAGTACTGGTGAATCTAATTCACAACGCGACCCAAGCGCTTCAACAACACGTTCTTGAACAGAAAATCTTGCAGGAGCAACAAAACCTGGAAAACGTTGACCAACCGGCCAGCCCACAGATAGGCATCGAATGGCAACTGCATCATAACTCTTGTCAGCTGATCATTTGGGACAACGGAATTGGCATGCCGGACGATAAGCTAGAACAGCTGTTCAACCCGTTTTTTACCACTAAACCGGAAGGCTTAGGGCTAGGGCTTTCAATATCGAAACGGATTATTGAAGCTTATCACGGCACGATCAGCGCCAACCGATTAGAGCCTTCAGGCATGGTATTCTCGCTAAACATCCCGTTATATAACGATAAGGGCTAACGTGTCGTTGTTATCGTTGATTAGAAAATGAATTTTACATACTGCTAATTTCACACATAGCTAACCTCACATACTGTTAAGGATTCGACTTTTGCACCCTCTGCCTAAACTCTATTTTGTCGATGATGAACCCGCCATTCGAGACTCCGTTGAACAAGCCATGCTCATTGAAGGCATCGATATTACCTGCTTCCCCAATGCCATTGAGGCACTAAAGAGAATAGATGTGACGCAAGCTGGGATTGTCATTACCGATATTCACATGCCAGTGATGGATGGCATTCAATTGACACAAAAGCTGCTGAATCAAAACCCTCATTTTCAGATCATCGTACTGACAGGCCATGGGGACGTGCAAACAGCCGTATCCGCAATGAAAGCTGGCGCTTATGATTTTTTGGAAAAACCGTTTGTGGTCGATGCCCTGCTGACCGCAGTAAAAAAAGCATCGGATAAGCTGGCACTGGTTGAAGAGAATAATCTATTACGTAAAGAGTTGGCGGTACAGAATCAGGTGGGTCCAAAGTTGATTGGTCAATCGCCATCAATGCAGACATTACGCCGAGAACTGATCTCTCTAGATACCAAAACTAACCCACTTCTACTGTTCGTCGGCGATTTAGGAACGGGTAAAAGGGTCACGGCGCAGTACACGCACGATCTTCACAGCCATCAAGCCGCAGAGCTTTGCCCTGTTGCTGCGTTTAATTTGCCACGCAGTGACGAAACGACATTCCATCAGTTTGTTTTGCAACTGTTCTTGAAACATCAGGGTGGGACACTTTATATCCATGAAACAGAAGCATTAACTCAAGACCAATGGCAGTGGCTAGCGAACCTAAAACCCACTCTACTTCGTGAAAACTCATGCAAGACCAGTGCAACTTGTATCATTTTAGCAACCACAATACTTCCTACTACAATGGTAAGTGAGTTCCGTCGATTTGATTTGCTACCGCTAGCGCAACGAACAGAAGATATTGGTTCTTTGTTTAAACATTTTGCTCGTGGTGCGGCAAGTCGATATCAGTTACCCCCTCCGGTGATTACAGAAAAAGAGGTTCAACGATTGATCGCCACTCACTGGAGTGAAAATATTCGACAGCTTCGCCAACATGCAGAACTCAGAGTGTTGACTAAACCCAAGCTGGCATCGCTTGAATCAGAGCCTAATCATAATCAAGAGCAAAGCGACAAAGACCACATCGATCTAAAGACTGAAGAGCAACAACTGTCATTAAGCCAACGAACCGATAGCTTTGAGCAAATCCTCTTGATAGAGGCACTACATCGTCATCAAGGGCGCTTAAAAGAGGTACAGCAAGAGCTGCAAGTATCGCGAAAAACGCTTTATGACAAGCTGAGAAAGCACCAACTTGATAAAACAGATTTCAAAAAACAATAAGAGTTAAAAAATATATAAATTCAAAGATTTAAAGGAGCAAAGCCTTAACATTTATCAAAAGTAAGAATACACTCACAAAGCTTGCACTTTTATTTAGCGAACAAGGACTGTTATGAGTCAGAAAAATTTCAGCAAATTGAATGAGACCGAACTTGAGTATGTCGATGACAAAACAGCGGCACTGCTCCTCAATACGCCCACCAGTGCGCGTATTATGTTGTGGGTTATCGTTCTGTTTTTTGTCGCTGCTATTGGTTGGTCTGCTTGGGCTGAAATCGACAAAGTGACTGTTGGCCAAGGCAAGGTGATCCCTTCCTCTCAGATTCAGGTGGTGCAAAACCTTGAAGGTGGTTTGGTTAAAGAAATTTTAGTCAAAGAAGGGCAACGAGTTCAAAAAGGGCAACAATTACTATTAATAGATGACACTCGATTCCGCTCTGACTTTCGTGAACGTGAGCAACAAGTTGCGAACTTAACGGCTAATGTACTCATGCTGTCCGCCTCACTGACCAGTGTTGTTATCAATGAAGAATTCTCAGTAAAAGAGTGGAAAAAAAGTGTCTTACTCGACTATGGTAAACTTGCCTTCCCACCACTATTCTACGACCTTCACCCCAAATTGGTTAATCGCCAAAAAGCAGAGTATCGTCAAGATCTGAATAACCTGAAGAACCAACTTTCCGTTTTTGATCAACAGGTTGGACAGAAGCAACAAGACCTAGTTGAAATAAAAGCGCGCGTTCAGAATTTAAGACAGAGTTACAACTTTGCCCGCCAAGAGCTGGATATTACCAAGCCTCTTGCTGATGAAGGGGTGGTGCCAAAAATTGAACTGCTCAAGCTGCAAAGACAAGTTAACGACACTCGTCGAGAAATGACCTCTAGCGAACTCAAAATCCCTCTTCTACGTTCAGCAATCAAAGAAGCGATGCTCAGTCGTATCGATGCTGCATTGAACTTCAGATCAGAACAACAAGAGAAGCTAAACCAAGCACAAGATAAGCTATCTGCAATGACGGAATCAGCGGTTGGCCTTGAAGACAGAGTTAATCGTACTGTAGTAGTTTCTCCAGTAACCGGAACCGTCAAAACGCTTGGTATTAATACCGTAGGCGGTGTTATCCAACCGGGTATGGACATTGTTGAGATTGTACCAACTGAAGATTCCCTCTTAGTTGAGGCGAAAATTGCTCCACAAGATATCGCATTCTTACGTCCAGAATTGAGCGCTGTAGTTAAGTTCAGTGCCTATGACTTTACTAAATATGGTGGTTTAGTGGGTGTGTTAGAACACATCAGTGCTGACACCACTCAAGATGAAGAAGGCAATAGTTTTTACATCGTGCGTGTTCGTACCGAGAAGTACAGCTTTGGGGCTAATGAAGAGCTGCCTATCATTCCCGGTATGACCGCTTCTGTCGATATCATCACCGGCAAAAGAACCGTGCTTGAATATATGTTGAAGCCAATTTTGAGTGCTCAAAACAACGCACTAAAAGAGTAAGGACGGTTAATGCTTGATAACGTCTTCCTACGTGCAGTGAAAAAACAAGAGCAGCAGCAATGAAGTCTCGGTTTTCGTTATTGCTACTGTTCCTTACCTCTTTTACTTCCGGGGCACTGAACAAGAGTGACCAAAGGTGGATCGACGCAGTCTCTGTAACCTACGGAGAAAGAGCAGGGAAGCGAGTGTCGACATGGCGCTCAAATATGACGTCGTACGCAGGGTTAAGTGAAAAAGAGAAACTCGATTCGGTAAATCGGTTCTTCAACCAAATGTACTTTGTCGATGACAGTATACTTTGGGGAAAGAATGACTACTGGGCGACACCGCTGGAATTTTTGGGCAGTAACGCGGGTGACTGTGAAGATTTCACTATCGCAAAATACTTCTCTTTACTTGAACTAGGCGTCCCAGATAAGAAATTACGATTAGTGTATGTAAAAGCACTTGAGTTAAACCAATTCCATATGGTGTTGGCTTACTACTCTACACCCAGTGCAGAACCACTAATTTTAGACAACTTAAACCCTGAAATAAAACGCGGCTCCAAGCGCAGAGATCTACGACCGATATACAGCTTCAATGGTAAAAACCTATGGTTAATCAAGTCGGCGGCAGGCAGCGGCAAGTTATCAGGAAAATCTTCAAGATTGAGCTTATGGAACGACTTACGTTCGCGTGAGCGCTCTCTAAAATTAAACAAACCCATTATCAATTACGATGAGTAGGTACAATGACTTTATATAAACAGCTTGTGGTCGGAATGGTTGCGGTTTTCATATTACTGATGACCTCAGTTTTTATGATCGAATTCAATACCACCCGTGACTACTTAGAAGAGCAGCAACGCTCTGAAGTAAATAATACCATTAATACTGTTGGACTGGCGCTCGCCCCTTACCTCGAAGAAAAGGATCAAGTGGCTGTAGAGTCTGTTATCAACGCACTGTTTGATGGTAGTTCTTACTCTGTCGTACGATTGATTTTTTTAGACACAGGAGATGATATTCTTCGTTCATACCCTGTGAAACCAAGTGGTGTCCCACAATGGTTTACCAACCTGAATTTGTTTAAACCGATTCATGATCGCCGCGTGATTACCAGTGGTTGGATGCAACTTGCTGAAGTTGAGATAGTGAGCCACCCAGGCCCAGCCTATACTCAGCTTTGGGAGGCATTTACACGGCTAGTGACCTTCTTTGGAGCGATTTTCTTACTGGGTTTGATCTCGATTTCATGGATACTCCAACGAGCACTACGTCCGCTGTCATTAATCATAAAAAAAATGGATCAAATCGCCAAAAATCAGTTCGGTGAGCCTCTGGTTCGCCCTAAAACAAAAGACCTCATCTTAGTCGTCGACGGTATTAACCACATGTCGACTCAAGTTGAACTTGCATTTAAGAGCCAAGCACAAGAAGCGCAACGACTTCGTGAACGCGCGTATATCGATCCTGTATCTCAGTTAGGTAACCGTGCTTACTACATGTCTCAACTAACTCAGTGGTTAGAAGAGTCTAGTTTAGGTGGTCTGGCGGTGCTAAAAGCCGAATTTATTAGTGAAGAATATGATGACAAAGGCTATCAAGAAGGCGATGCCTTAGTTCACCAATTAGCTGAACAGCTACAGGCATCTATTTCATCTCCAGATATTACTATCGCTCGTATTTCTAGTGATGAGTTTGGCTTCATTATGCCGAACATTGATGAAAGTGAACTGAAACTCGTCGCGAGCAGCATCGTAAACTGCATTCATAATCTAGGTTCAGATCCAACAGGTATGGCGAATCCACACATAGCTCTCGGTGTGACGTACAGCAAGAAACGTAAAACCAGTACTGAAATCATGTCTTTGGTCGATAACGCACTGTCTAGCGCGAAAGCGAACCGTGAGCTCGCTTACGGTTACGTAACTGCTGACGACCATGGCGCTGTAATGGGTAAACAGCAATGGCGCATGTTGGTCGAAGAAGCAATCATCAATGACCTAGTAACTTTCCGCTTCCAAGCTGCAAATAATAGTTTTGGCAAAACCTATCACCAAGAAGTGTTCTCTGCGATTGAGAAAGAGGGGGTTCGTTACGGTGCCAACCAATACTTATACGCATTAGAACAGCTTGAAATGAGCCATATCCTCGATCAATACGTTATCGAGAAGATGATTGATAAACTGAATGCAAAAGAGCTTACTAGCCCCGTTGCTATCAATATCTCGCCAAGCAGTATTTCTCAGCCAAGCTTCATCCGTTGGATCGGAAAGTCTCTTGAGAAAAATGCGTCAATCGCTCATCTGTTGCATTTTGAAATTCCCGAAAACTGTTTCGTCAATGTTCCTCACTACACGGCACTATTGTGTAACACCATTCGCAACGCTGATGCGGTGTTTGGTGTCGATAACTATGGACGCAACTTCCAATCGCTCGATTACATCAACGAGTACCGCCCTAGCTATGTGAAGCTGGATTACCTATTTACTCATAACCTTGATGACGAAAAACAGAAATTTACGTTAACGTCTATCTCAAGAACGGCTCATAACCTTGGTGTGACGACTATTGCGTCACGAATTGAAACTCAGACTCAGTTAGATATTTTGTCTGATAACTACGTAGAAGTGTTCCAAGGCTTCATTGTTGATAAATAGTTGTAAGGTTATATCGCATGCAAGATCCACTATTAAACTCACTGATCTACGTTAGTCGGTATTACGGGTTAGCTAACTCGCCCGAAGCGTTGATCAATGGGCTGCCACTCTCTGATGGAAAGCTAACCCCTTTCCTATTCCCACGCTCTGCAGAGCGTGCGGGGCTAGTGGCCAAAGAAAACCGTTCCGATCTAGAAAACATCCCTCACTTAATTCTGCCAGCCGTATTGTTACTCAAGCAAGGTGAGGCTTGCGTTCTTAATAGTATCGATATTGAGAAGCAAGAAGCCGAAATCATCACAACGGAAAGTGGGATGATGCCAATCGTCATCCCTATCGAAGAGTTGAAAGAGCAATTCATCGGCCGTTACTTCTTAGTAAAAAAACAATTCCGTTATGATGAACGCTCGCCAGAAATTTTAAAAACGCGCGAAGGTCACTGGTTTTGGAGCACGATTTGGCAATCTAAAAAAATCTATCGAGATGTGCTGATCGCATCAATTCTAATCAACCTTTTCGCTATTGCAGCTCCAATGTTTACTCGTTTGGTGTACGACAAAGTGGTACCAAACCTTGCGTTTGAGACGCTATGGGTACTCGCGAGTGGTATTTTTGTCGTCTTCCTCTTTGACTTGCTTTTAAAGTTAATGCGAAGCTACTTTATTGACGTTGCGGGTAAGAAATCCGATATCCTGATTTCATCTAAGTTGTTCAGTAAGGTGCTCGGGATTCGCATGGAAGCTAAGCCTGCTTCTGTCGGTGCTTTTGCTAAAAACCTGCAAGAATTCGAGTCAATCCGTGAGTTCTTTACTTCGGCAACAATAGGCTCATTAATCGATTTGCCATTCGCTCTTATGTTCTTGGCGTTAATTTGGTTAATGGCTGGCAACCTTGTGTTTGTTCCTGTCGTTGGCGTGGTGATACTGATCATCTATGCGTTGTTAATACAAGGCCCGCTGCGTCGTACCATTGAAGAAGGCTCTCGCCTTGCTTCTCAGAAGTACGCAAACTTAATTGAGAGTTTAGCGGGGCTAGAAACCGTTAAGCTATTCAGCGCTCAAAGTCAGTTCCAATTCCGCTGGGAAGAAGCTGTCGCGCACATGGCGAACTGGAATATCAAGAGTCGTCGTATTACCGATAGCATCCAAAATACTGCTGGCTTTGTTCAACAAAGTACCAATGTGGGGATGATCATTTTTGGTGTGTACCTAATGGCAGAAGGCACTCTTACAATGGGTGGCTTGATTGCCGCTACTATGTTGAGTGGTAGAGCAATTGGTCCTCTTGTCCAATTATCATTGCTTTCTACGCGTTATAACCAAGCGAAGTCATCAATGACCTTGATTGAACAAGTCATGTCGATGCCCAGTGAGCAAGAGGAAGGTAAGCGATACATCCACCGCCCTATTATTCAAGGGCATATCGCGCTTGATAAAGTAACATTCCATTACCCTGATTCGCCAATCGCTTCTATAAGAGACCTGACTCTTAATATTAGTCCAGGTGAAAAGGTCGCGATTATTGGGCGAATTGGTTCAGGTAAAAGCACACTTGAACGCCTGATTATGGGCCTGTACAAGCCCACAGAAGGTCATGTTCGCATTGATGATACAGATATGGAACAACTTCACCATGTCGACGTACGACGCAATATAGGCTGTGTGCCGCAGGACAGTAACCTATTCTATGGCACGGTAAGAGACAACATTACCTTGGGACGCCCGTTGGTTGACGATCGTGATGTCATGGATGCTGCCAACCGTGCAGGTGTAACCGCTTTTACTCAGCAAGATCCGGCAGGCTTAGAACGCCAAGTAGGTGAAGGTGGTGGTTTACTCTCAGGAGGTCAACGTCAGTCGATAGCCATAGCTAGAGCCTTCCTAGGGCGCCCTCCTGTATTATTGATGGACGAACCTACCAGCGCTATGGATAACCGTTCAGAGATGCACATTAAGCATCAGCTGAGCCAGCTGTTACCTAGTGAGACTTTGATTCTTATCACCCACAAAACGTCGATGTTGGATATCGTGGATAGAGTGATTGTGATGGAGAAAGGCAGCATTATTGCCGACGGACCAAAATCACAAGTTCTGTCAGACTTGAAGCAAGGAAAGGTAAAAGCGGCAAGTTAAAGCGCTCATGTGACTTAAAGAATCGAACTAAGTCAATATCAGCAAAAGCAAAGGGGGGAGCATCAGCTCCCCCTTTCTTATTTGGTCTAATGAGCAGAAAACTGCTCGAACCGCTCTATTCAGTATTGGGCAATATCAGAGTCGCCCAATTACAATGAGATATCTTCTTTCTCCATTTTGAAAGAACATTGAATTTCATATTGATTGAACGAGAAAACACTGCCGCCGTGCGTTCGCTTAGTCGTCACCATCTCATCACCAAACAAAACAGATACACGGGTGTACACTTTCTCGTGCGCCTCGACTGTGCACTCGGCAAGGTTTGTCTCAAATTCAGCTTCGAGTGTATCCAACTGCGATTTAGTCTTCTCTATCGCTTGATTGTTTTTTTCCCGTTGCTGCTCAATCTCCAACGCTTGCTCTTCGCTTCTTTCCGCTTTTGGTCGCTTCTTAAATTCGAGTTCTTGACGGATGACGTCCATGGTTTGTTCTTGAGCATGCTTATAAATCTCCTTCAATTGAGCTATCTTTTTTTGATATCCCTCGAAGCGAGCAAAACCATGAACCTTAGTTGCTGTATCCCCTTCAACGCCTAAGAAAACACATTCCACTTTACCGCCGACTTTAGCTTCACCGCCACTAAGTGTGCCATGCTTCTTAAAGGTATCCATCACAATGAGGTTGTTGCCACAACGAATGTCGTTACTCATGCTATGTAGATTGAGTAGAATGTCATTGCCGGTTTGCAGTTCAGTATTCTGTGCGTAGCTTGCTGTGATAGAGCCTTTGCTAAGTACCTTACAGCTTTTTGGCTCATCCTCTTTGGTCGTATGACCAATAATTCCTTTCGCGACTTTTATATCCCCCTGAGCCTGAACTTCTGCAGATTCAATAAAGCCACCAACAGTAATGCTTCCGGTCGCCTTCACTATCATTCCAGGTTCTATATTCCCAGAGACAAACACATTACCTTTGAATTTAACGTGCCCAGTAGATACGTCGACATTGCTAACACATAAGGCGTCATCCACTTCGATACTTCGCTCTTTAATAATGGGCAGACCAGAGGATGAAGAAAGTAATAAATTAGGGTCGTCAGGGGAAATGTGGGTTCCTTTTCCTGGCTTAATCAAACTGTCTTGGCCCGGAAGGGGTGGGATAATTCGACCTTGGACGGTAAAGCCCGCAATACCTTTGGTGGCAGGAGTACGTTTCATTAGCGGGTCATTCTGACCAACGGTAATGGTTTCGCCGAGATCTCGCATATCGATCTTACCGGCGTCTTTACTGCGAGGCTTTAATACTTGATGAGTAATATCTTCAACCAATGCTGAAAACTTAGCATCTTTACCCTTCACAGCTGGAGAACCTTTGGCTACGGGCTGAGTAAATTTTTCACCCGGCTTTAGCTTGCTGCTCATCATCAATACTTTTCTAAGTGCTAGCTTATTAATTCCTTTCGTTATGTGAGCCTGAGCCAAGCAATGAATGATATCGCTGCCACGTAATGCCTGCCCATTATATGCCCCAGTTACAACAAGACTTGCGAGCATCTCATCATCAGACAGTTCAACCGTAACACTGGAATTACGAACTTCAGCAATTAATATTCCTTGATAAGCTTCTCCCTTACCTTCTTTAGCAAGAGTGACAAAACGCAGTATCTCTTCTTCGAAAATAAAATAGTTTGATGCGTTCAAAGCTTCTAAGGTTGTTGGCAATGTCTTATTGTCAAAGCTTGCGTTGACCACAAACCCAGACGGCAGACATGCCATCACTTGCTTCCTATCTTCCGACAATGTAACGATGCTATCCCACATTCGAATTGTGTACCCTTAATAACTCTGTTGTTATGCAGTCTATATAATTCGCTCAGTGCTTAGAATCACTACAGTAGAATAATCAGCGTCACATCACTTACTTTCGATGTTGCAAAGGGACTCATAAATAAGACTGACCGATTCTAATCTCTTCTTCACCTTTACAAAAAAGATTCTTTCACGATTTTTCAAACTATGAATATTGGGTACGAGCATAAGATCGCAATACAGCGACGGATCTTCATCACCAAACGATTCGGGATGAATTGATGTGATAATATGAAATTATACCTTCCAAACAACGGCGATGATTAGATCGGTAGAATTGAGATAGGAAATGAGCGCCATGATGGACATGTTCAACAAATTGAGAAATTGCATAAAGATTGGATAATTGAAATCACATAGGTCATTACATACCGCGGTTCAGTTTACAGTGTAAATCCGGCCTTCTAATTTACACTGTAAATCTAATTAACAGCTCGACATATGCTCTGTCGTTCCAAATTTAGTGACGATCGTTGACCTACTTATTTACAGTGTAAATTTAATAGTAGAGTACCGACATCTTTCCTAAACTGTAGCTCAGCTTGTTTTCGTCCGACTAGATTAAACTGTTCGACACAAGTCCCCCACTCTTTCTGCTGCACGACTTTCGCGATAAGTAAGTCTGAAACAACGAAACCTATATCGATTATAGCGTCAGATTCAGTTATGTGCGCTTGATGACCATTACTTTGGAGAATCAAATTCAGGACACTGAAACCAATGCTGTCGTAACTATTACCACCATCGACATAATTCCTGAGGAGTTGGATTTCAGACTCTGCCATAGATTCCGCTTGCCTTGGTAATAATGCGCGCACCATATCAACCTCGAGAGAAGCCAAAGAACCAGAAGTGAGAAAACAGAAACTACGTTCAAAGTGACTTATCAGATTGTAGACCCAATTCTGTGCGCTTTTATTAAGTGGCTTAACCATCAATACCGAGTGACAGCCGCTTGCTTGATCGCGCTGGTGGCCAATGTGCACAGGTACAAAATCGTTATCGCGCCAGAATGAAATCAATTCACTGGTCGCGCCAAAGCTCGTTGCTAAGTAATCCGCCTGATTAGTTTGCTTTGACAACTGCCCCAACATCCAACGACCAATCCCCGAACCTTGATGACGTGTTGAAACGGCAATACGCATAACTCGAAGGCAACGACTGAGCGCCGCTTGCGTACAACCCAGTTGGTTTGCAAGTAACACTGGAGCTAGGTGACCTTGAGGTCTTCGTTTTCCAAGTTGAATCTGAGCAATCAGATCGCTATCCAACCGACCTTCTTCAGTTACCAACATACAACCTAAACATTCGTTTTTCTGCCAAGCAGCGTACAAACGGATTGCTGGATTGTTGAGAAACTGCATTAGATCGTTTGGTGACGTTTGATAATGAGCGTCAACAAGAAGAGAAAAGCATTGCTGTAGCGGCTCCGGGTTCGCC
The DNA here is from genome assembly GCF_041466065.1 of Vibrio sp. 10N.239.312.C11. Taxonomy (NCBI): domain Bacteria; kingdom Pseudomonadati; phylum Pseudomonadota; class Gammaproteobacteria; order Vibrionales; family Vibrionaceae; genus Vibrio; species Vibrio sp. 10N.239.312.C11. The sequence goes on along the minus strand of NZ_JBFSRZ010000031.1, from coordinate 20,365 downwards.
AAGCATTCTGCCTTTGATAACTCGACCAAGCTCAGTTGGTTGATTGCCAGATCAGAAAAGCTATCTAACTCATGAATCACCGAGTCACTCAGCGACGCGTCGTTACCAAGCAGGAAGCAATCAAACAACCAGCGCTCTAGTGGATCATTGCGATTCCAACGAATGGGCTGATCGAGCTTAAAGCCTTTCCACCCCGGGCGATGCTCTGAAAGCCAAGACTCGAACTTAAGTCCAAACCCTCTCCCACTCCCCTCGTATCCGTGAACGGTGGTTGAAAAAACCATACGATGATAAATGCCAACCATAGATTTAAGCATCGGGATTGGAATTGCAGCCGCTTCATCGACTAATAGCAAATCACAATCAGGCTTAGACTTAAGTAATTCATCTGGTGCTACGAATCTTAAACTTCCGCTTTGATAGCAAATGTAAGTTGCGTTGAGCACTTCACAGTCTTCTAGGCTTTGACTCGCGTGGGAAAATACAGGCTCGATTGCTTTCACTGAAGGCGCTGTCACGATGATATTTAATCCATGCTGCTCAACCAAAAGCTGAGCAGCGGCAATACCCAATGTAGAACTTTTACCACGCCCTCTATCTGCCGTGAGAACTAAAGGTCGTTTACGATGCCCACACACCACTTTTTTAACCAACTCAACAGCCAGATTTTGCTGTTCGAATTTGTTCAAACTGTTTTCAAAGTCTTGCTTGAGTGGAAGTGCTTTAGTCGCTTGAACAACATCGTCTGTTTCGTTGTGTTGTGAAATCGAGATGAGCTTATTGAAATTCTCCTTTAACCAACGTTGGCCAAAGCTCTCGTTATCTTCAGAGTCATCAACTTTTGGCGGCAACACCAACAACAGCCCACCACCGATTAACGAACCTAGTGCAGCGCTAAAACCATTCGCATCAAACTGCTCTCTAAAATCACAAACAAGAACTTGGCACTCACGACCAAGCAATTGTTGGCCTTTTTTGACTGGAGCATGAATCACACCTTCAAACGGAGTTCCACCAATCTGGAAGATGCTCGGAGTGTACGAATTTTCAAGGAAGGTTAAAACAGCAGAGTTTTGCCAATCAAAGTCGCCATCAAAGACCACACCGTAACGGTGACCATTGTGTTGGGCAATATTAGAAAGTGTATACAGAAAAGTATTGGTTGGGTTTGTCATAGTTAGCGTCCAGATTCATCTAAACACAGTTTATCACAGCCAAATAAAAAGCCGCATAAAGCGGCTTTAGAGGAGTAATGAAAGTCGTGACTTAGTCTAACTTAGATTGTACGAATGCTAGGATTTCTTCCATTGTTGTATCATCAACTTTCTTAAGATTTAACGCCAAGTTTGAACCCTTACGGCTATATGACGCTCGACCTTTAATAAGTTCAACTTTTGGAGACGCTTTCTTCGCGGGTGCTGGTGCTAGTTCGAGCACCCAACCTTCTAAAGTCTCTGTCACGTCTTTTGTTAAACGAGTTACGCCTTGAGCTTCGCTGCGCTGCCACACAAAACCTTCAGAAGCACCACACTTGGTCAGTAATGTTTGTTGCTGCTCACTAGTAAGACCGCTAAATTGTTTGTGTAACTTAACAATAGTCGGACGGCCAAGATCGCTCACATTTGGGTAAGCTTGTAATAATTCAAGTGGTAAAGCGGCCGCTTTCAACGCGCCACTCACCAAAGCTTCACTGCACTGGAACATTTTAGCGAGTGCTTTCTGGTCTTCAGCTTCGCCTTTATCAAGCTTCGCTTGCATCTCCTTCCCCTTCTCATAGAGCGAAAGGGGTTTATGAGCGTTAGCTACATCTGATAAAAACTTAGCATGTTCGCCGTTAATGTTTTCAGCGACATAGATCAAGAACTCTTTGTCAGCCAAAATACATGACATACGACGACGGCTACCATCAAGAACTTCAATCTTGCCGTCTTTGTTCTTACGGCCAACCGCTGGATATTGCTGGCCGCGCTCTTTAAGCGTAGTTAGTACGTCAGAAAGCGCGTGCTCATTCAAGAAAGACTGCTCACGAGCATTCTCTTCAAAAACAACCGTTCGTGTTGCTACATCAGCGGCTGGAATTCGAACCAATTCAAATGAAACTAAATCTTCACCCGCAACAGAAAGCTCAATCACTTGAGCTTGCTCTTTTACCGCAGTTTGAGCTTCTTGTGGCGTAGCTACGCGACGTTTGTTTGCTTTACCAAATAGCTTTGCATTTAAGTCAGATGTTTTAATTGCCATTCTTGTTATCCCTGATTAAGTGAAGGCCAGTTGCTATGTAATACACGCTCTAATTCTAGAGCACTTTTTTGTACTGCGTCTTGAGCCACAGCCAGAGTTTTCTTACCGCCCTCAAAGTCGCTTACCGTCAGATCGAAAACCGTGCTGTAAGTGTCAGCACAAGTTTCAAAGGCGCGGCTTCTTGGAATCGTGGCCATCATTACTTGGTCATTCAACAGGTAGTTCATCTCAGTCAGAACTGATACCTGTTTTTTATTGTCGTCTTCAAACATCGTTGGCATTAGACGAACGAACTCAAGCCCTTTCCAATCGTCCGGGAACATTTCATAAACCGTTGGCAAGTGCTGGAAGAAGTTAACCGTTGAAGCCCAGTCCAAACGCTTGGCTGCACATGGTATTAAAAGCGCGTTCGACGCGTACATTGCATTCCACACTAACGGGTCCACGTGTGGTCCTGTATCAATCATGATCACATCAAAATCATCGGCGATTTTGTCGATAAGCTTTTCTTTCAAAAGACGAACAATATCAAGTGACTGATCTCTAGACAGACTTTGCCATGCTTCAGCGTTAAACATCGCATCTTCTGGGAAGGCTGAAATAGTCTTCAAATTAGGATACTGAGTTGGCAACAGCACGTTCTTACGCAAGAATTCTAGGTCAACATCCTGCTCTTCTGGCACATTATCCAACATGATATCAACTGCAGAATAAATGCTGTCATGCTCTGCACCACTAATTTGTGGGTTTAAGAACAGACGCAAAGAGCCTTGTGGATCCAAGTCAATCAAACAGATACGGTAGCGCTTGTCCAAATTTAGAGATAAGCACGCAGCTAAGTGAACTGCCGTCATTGATTTACCCGTACCGCCCTTTTGGTTTTGTACGTTGATAATCCATGGTTTGTTGTCAGCATGCTGCTTACGTTGATGGAACTTCGGCACTTCTGCCGCGTCCATCAACATGTGAGCTTCTGTCAATGAAATCGAGTAGTGATTGGCATTGTTCTTTGTAAACTGATGGCCATCAGCTTCAAGTTTAGTGATCGCTTCATCGAGTTTACGACGCGTTAAACCAGAACGAGTCTCCATCATAGCTTTAGACATTGGAGGGAAATGTTCATCACTTCGCTCTTCCAAAATAATCTCAATTCGGTCAGCCTGAACTTGTTGAGTTTGTTCGGCTAGCTGATAGAGCTTATCAATCGTTTGTTCTCTTTTCATTGCCAGTTTCCGTAATGATTAACTAAGTACAAATTGTACAGCGATTAACAACAAACACAACAAAAACATGAACATGCATTTATGAGTAAACTCACATAAAATAGACAGTGTTTTTACAATTTGATGAAACATCACCTCAGAGTAATACTGAAAGTCATCATTTTCATCATGCACAACCATGTTATTTCTAGTGCACATTTAAAATGTTACAGCATCACTTATTTACAATGTAAATGAAATTATCGTTAAAAAACTGCGGAACGATTGAAACACAACTATAGATTACGGTTGGTGTGATTTGCATTCGAATTTATAGATTTTCAATTCAATAAAAATTAAAAAAACGCTCAATGGACAAAAAATTCAAAACAGAAGAGAAGAGGAGGTGCAAAAAAAACAACAGAGGATTCTAACCTGAGCGGAAGAATGATCATGGTACATATCCAGTGTAAGATAATTAATAACACCCAATTGTGAAGCATGATCAAGGCGTAAACTTAGCAATATTGATCCGAACAACTGCACATTACAAATGATCAAATTACGGAAAAATGATCAAGTAAATATCGTTCCGGAAGCATGTAATTTAAGAGCTAAGTTACGGACAAATGCTTTTGCAATGGGGATTCAACGCCTATAAGGGCTCAATGATTGAAAATTCAATCTACACTGACCGAGAATACGCAAACATGACAATTTCATGATCATGCTTCCAAGTTAACTCCCACCTGCGCTAAATACATCAAAGCTATCCATTTTCAACAGATACAGATTAAATTTTATCCTCAATAGGGCGGGAAGGATAAAAAAGTACCATCACTTGATCATTGTTCCGATAGATTGGCCATCATAAATATCCACATTGATGTGTATGAAGTGACTTAGAAGATGATGTTGACTTCCGAACTGTGGATAAGCTGTATAAGTATAATGATCATGCTTTCAAGCCAATAATGATCATGCTTACAATGACTTAATGATCATACTTCTGACGTTCTGTGATCATGCTTTCTTTGATTTAATGATCATAGTTTCGGGGTTTTTATGATCATGCTTTCCAAGGGGGTTTTATTTTAAACGTTTAAATTCAGCAACTTAAAAGCAAAGAAACAGCCAGATCATTAGATCACTTAATCATTTAAGATCATATTAATCAAAAAGATCAGTTATTTAAAAGCCAACAAATTATCTTTATTTATGATCATTCTTTCTTTATCATTCAGGAACTATAGTGAAATTACGGTTAGTGTGATACGGATCAAAAATGAAACCAGAAGAGAAATTGTTAATTAAGGCACGAAGCCACAAAGATGGTCATTTATTTGAGGTATCTGAAACAGCCGTTGAATGGATAGAACAATATCAACACTTCAAAGGTGTCACCAAAAGCATTGTTGAGCTTCTTAACCTAATTTCACTTCGTGGGTTTAGCAGCAAAGACGGTTACGTTTCCACTACCGAGATTATTGAATCAACCGATGGCCAAGTTACTCGTGCAGCCTTACAGCAAAGGTTAAGAGCTGCGGTTAGTATCGGCCTTTTCAGACAAATTCCGGTTCGCTTTCAAGAAGGTCTTGCTGGCAAAACTATGCTGCATCGCTTTGTGAACCCAAACCAATTGATATCGGTACTGGGTGCTACTAGCTTAGTGACAGAAAGCGTGAAGCAAAATGAGAAGCAAAAGCGATCTAAAGCTCTAGCTCAAACCAAAGTCAACAAGCGCTTATTGAATGAACACGGACTCAATACCCCACCAACGATGAAAGACGAAGCCGATCAATTTATTGTGTCGCCAACTAATTGGGCGGGTATTATTGATCAAGCCTTAGCGCCCCCTAGAACGCGCAAGAGCTACCAAAAATCAATGGTTTCGATCTCTGGAACTCGAGCGGTGATCGAGACACGATCTTCAAAAAACATTATGACGGTTGATGATCTGATGACGCTATTCGCGTTATTCACGCTTACTGTTCAATATCATGATCATCACCAAGATGATTACCATCTAGACGCGAAACACACACCGAACAAAACACCACTTTACATCACGGATATTTTGTCCTTGCGTGGCAAGAAAGACAGCGGGCCGGCACGTGATTCGATCCGTGACAGTATTGATCGTATCGAATTTACCGACTTCCAATTGCATGAGCTCACAGGCCGTTGGCTTAGCGAGAACATGCCAGAAGGCTTTAAGAGTGATCGTTTCCGATTCCTAGCTAGAACCATTACCGCATCGGAAGAAGCGCCTACAGAAGGCTCTGACGGCGAAATTCGCATTAAACCGAACCTGTACATCCTGGTTTGGGAACCGTCGTTCTACGAAGAGCTGCTCACTCGTGATTATTTCTTCCTATTTCCGCCAGAAATCCTGAAGCAACATACCTTGGTCTTCCAAATGTATTCGTACTTTAGAAGCCGTATGGCACGCCGCCATACAGATTGCATGTTGCTCAGCGAGCTGAATCAGAAATTGGCGCGTAACATCGATTGGCGTCGTTTTTCGATGGATCTGATCCGCGAGCTCAGAAAGTTAGGTGAAGTAGGGGATCAAGAAGATACCTTCCTGGTTAACCTTTGGGGGTATCACTTAACGATCACCGCGTTGATCGAAAAAGGCAAAACGACTGATTATCAGGTTGATATCAAATGTAATGTGGAAGAAGTCTTACGTTACTCAAGAGCACGCACCACCAATGCAGGCAAGCGTAATATGGCACCAACGTTACCGAACCCACTGCGTAATGAAATGGTGTCTAAGCAGAAATTGGAAGAGTTGTCTGAGATTATTGATGGTGAGTTTGAGCCAATTCAGCGCAAAGCACCGTCGCCAAGAGGCAAATTGGGACGTCGAGTTAAGCAGCGTAAACACTCTGTTGAGATCAACGCTGACGAAATCATGATTACTCTCTCTAAATATACCTCTGCAGAGGCTCTAGAACGCAGCATAACGGCTTTATCTGCTATGACAGGGCATTCACATGCTTCAATCAAAGAAGAGTGTTCAGAGCTCATTGAGAAGCTTGATTGGTTGAGAGTAGGGGAGGACGTTATCCCATACGAAACACTGAGTCGTTTGATTGAGCTTTACAACGACCGTGACAGCACCAGCAATCGACACTTGTCTATTGAGCGCTTGATCTCTGGTTTAGCTGTGCGTCGTAAAGTGTGTAAACAAGTTCACGAAGGTCATTTAGACGAAAACGTGTTCCTAGCGCTCGACGAAATGGCGATTGGCCACTAGTCACTAACCACCAATCACTGTCACTGCTCAGTTGTAAGAAGCCCATATTTACGGTCGACGAATGGATAGTTTTAACACATTAGGTGCTGATTAAAACCGCACCTAACGCTGACAAATTGATGACAATATAGCGCATCCAGTTGATTATTATTTATCCCGAATAGACAACCTTTTGTCCTTTCTTATGATTAATAGATTGGCTCATATTTTGTTACATCATACTGAATAGATTTTTGCGAGTTCCTAAGGGACTCGCTTTTTTTTGCCTGTAATTCGGCTAATCATTAACATTCAAAAGCTTACCATTTAAATTCTACAGCTTATGGAGTCCGTTCCTGAAGCATGATCAAGGTGAGATCATGCTTTCTATGGTGCTTATTTTTGATGGGGTTCAGCTTTGATGCTTGATCGAACAGGGATTGAACAAGGAGTGGATCAGTGCAGTTGACGTAGAGCCATACCTTGATCATCGTTCTGGTGTTGACTTGCCATAAAGCGTACATGCGATTCGATCAATTTCTCTGACTCTTCTTTCCAGCGGGGTTCTTGTTGTTGGTTGGTAAACTCCAAAGCCAATACACACAAGTGCTGTAGCCGCTGTGTACACCACTCTTGTAAGTCAGGTTCTGATTTTGGATTACAAGACACAGCTTGAAGCTTGCTATAGGCAAACATCAGGTATTGGAAAGCTTTTTCCTGATGGTGCGAGCCACTAAGTTCGTTTGAGATAGATGGTGGGCTTGGTGGTGGAAGCTTTGTCGATGCCGTCAGAATTTCATCTTTATATCGATAAAACGTAAAGATTCTCAAGCATCCGTCTAACCAGCATGCGATGCCTTTGCTCTGCTCATCCGTGATCAAGGGCCCCCAGAGAGCATCTGGAGGCGTTAAGATCAAAGGTTCTAACCGGTCCACTTGATCATGCTTTCGGTCTTTGTACCAATCTCCGATCCGATCTAACCAAGTGTCTAGTTCATTCATGCAACGTTATCCCACTGTTTTACAAAGTGATTATCAGCAACTTGTTTGATTTCATGCTGTATTTCACTGCTCTGTTCTCGAATACGATCAGCGTCTATTGAATAGTTTGGCTCATTTTTGACGAGTTCGCCAAACGGCAGATCAGGATCAGGGACGGCAGAGATCAACAGTTTAGTGTATGGGTGTTGAGGATTAGTAAGGATCGACTGGGTTGAGCCCCATTCGACGATCTGCCCTTTGTACATCACCGCCGTCTCTTCTGCGATGTAATGTGCCGTGGCAAGATCGTGGGTTATGTACAAAAAACCTATCCCTAACTCTTTCTTCATTTTCTGCATTAGGTTCAAAACACCGAGTCGTATTGAAACATCCAACATCGAGGTGGGTTCATCGGCAAGGATAACCTCAGCACCGACTGCGAGTGCTCTGGCTAAGTTTATGCGCTGTCTTTGGCCTCCACTGAGCTCATGAGGGTATTTGGTGAGAGTTTCGATGGGCAACTCCACCAGCGTTAATAACTCGTTGAGACGCTCTGCGAGAGCTTGTTTCGTAGCAACTTGCTTGTGGATCTTAAGGGGCCGTGTTAAGTGGTGTTCAATGGTGTGGGTTGGATTGAGTGAGCCAAATGGGTCTTGAAATATCATTTGCACGCGGCTTCGGTAGTCCAAGATATCTTTACGACTTTTTAAGGTAGAAATATCTCTGCCATTGAACAGTATTTCTCCCTCTGTTGGCGGATACACTTTGGTCATCAGTCGAGCGCAGGTGCTTTTCCCGCAGCCTGATTCGCCAACCAGTGCCAATGTTTTACCTGCATGTAAATCAAAACTCACCCCATGCAGTGCTCTAAAGATCTCTTCTTTGCCAAATCCACCACCAACAGTGAATTCTTTAACGAGGTTTTTTACTTGAAAAATAGGTTGTGACATGGAGCTCTCCTAGCACGCAGTTGCGTGAGCGTGTTCGTGAATATTGGGGAAGGAACTCCATAGCTTTTGGGTGTAGGAGTGCTGAGGGTTATTGCGAATCTCATGGGCTTGGTTGACTTCAACTATCTGTCCATGACGCATAATGGCAATTCGATCGCACAGTTGGCTCATTAGTGCGAGGTCGTGGGTGATAAACAATATTGAGAAACCAAACTCTGCTCTGAGTTGGTGTATTTGCTGCAGAATTTCACGCTGTACAACCACATCCAGTGCTGTGGTCGGTTCATCCATGATAATCAACTTAGGGTTGAGCGCGAGAGCTATCGCAATCACCAAACGTTGACGCATCCCACCGCTAAACTGGTGCGGGTACTCGGTTAGACGGTGGCGAGGGATATTGACTAGGTCGAGTAACTTTTCGGCGCGATCTTTTGCTTGCTCGTTGTTCATGCCCTTGTGGTGGCGCAATACATCGGCAAACTGTTCTTCAATGGTCAGTACAGGGTTAAGCGAGTTCATCGCGCTCTGGAACACCATTGCGATCTCACTCCAACGTAAGGTGTTCAAGTGGCTGTCCGATAAGCTCAGCAAATCTTGCCCGCCAAACAGTATTTGCCCGCCAGAGATGAAAGCCGGTGGCTTATGCAGACGGTTAATGGCAAATGCGATGGTACTTTTGCCACACCCTGACTCTCCCGCTAAACCAAAAATCTCGCCCTGGCCTATGTTAAAGCTTACGGATTTTACGGCATTAAAATCGCCGTCATCGGTAATGTAATCGACACATAGATTCTTCACTTCGAGAAGAGGTGTCTCTGAATTTTCCCTAGACATGATAAACACTCAGTTATGATATTGATAACTATTATCATTAACATGTGTTGAATTTAGTGAAAGAGAAGAGCACAAAAAGAATGAAGTGACTCGAATTATTTTTTGATTATTTCATGAAGTTTCAGCGGGAAATAGGAAATGAGAACGAGGAAAATGAGAGGTGGATCAAACCACATTTCTTATGGGGAATCTTTTAAATGTAATGGCAGAAAATGGCTTTGGCAAAGTTTAAATGAGGCATTTATTAATTAGCTTTGTGAAGCGTCGGAATCATCACATTTCAGTACAGAATTGCTTAACAAGCGAAATAGCATTTGCTACAGATTACCTGTCCATTACATGGTGCTTTTCGGAGGAAAACATGTCCATTAATTCTATCAACCATGATGAAATGACAAATATTGCAAATAAGTGGGATGCTGAAGAAGAAGTATCTTTCAAACCAGAAAAGAAAATGAAATCTGCTGAAGCTCGTCGTCGTATTGAAGCTCTAAGAGAAATTAGAGAAAGCGGTTTTAGTCTGGAAGAAGCGAGGGAGCTAGGTCTAATTCATTAACAATCCCCATTGCATTTAGAAGGGTGGCGCACCGCCACCCTTTGATTTATATGCCTTTTTTAAAGAAGTTTGTGCTTTTTATAAGTAAACCATGCTCCTTGCCTCTCACCATTTAAATCTATTGTCCTTCCTCTACATTACTTGTTCTCGACTAAAAACATGCCCTTGGCATACTCTTTAACTAAGTTGTTTGACAGTTATATGCAACGCCACTAATTTTAAAGTTAAAGCAAAAATATGCGATGTTGCTGGTAAGGAGAAGGCTATGTCTAATTCGCTGGCTAAAGCCAAAGAAGTGCTGTTCTATGAACCTGAAGATCCAAACGGGTACCTGTCAAATTTTGCCGCTTGTCCTATCAAAATCGACGATCAAGTTTGGGCAACCAGCGAGCATTATTATCAAGCGATGAAGTTTGCCTCTCAAGCGCTGCGCAACACCATTCTCGAAGCCTCGACTCCTGCTGAAGCATTCTCTTTAAGCCGTGATTATGAAGACCAAGTTCGGGAAGATTGGTATGACATTCGTGTCGAAGTGATGCAGTTCATTGTCACAGAGAAGTTCAAGCAGAACCCACAGTTTGCGTTGTTTCTTACTAATACCGGAGATTCGGTGATCAAAGAGCATTCGCACAAAGACCACTTCTGGGGGGATGGGGGCGATGGAACCGGCGAGAACCACTTAGGCAAGATTCTGATGGCAGTACGACAAGAGCTTCGTACTCAGCAACTGCACTTGATTGCTGCACACTAATTCATTTACCTTCGTGGTTCCAAATTAAGTAGGTCGATTGCAGGTAAACTCTTTTAGCCCTTAAAGATGAATTTAAAAAGGCCGCCCTGTTTAGCTTCTGTGCTAATCAGGGCGGCCTTTTAGGCTTAAGAGCGAGTTAGTCATCGAAGAGAGCTAAATTACGTTACTTAAGCTATACCTTTATGCGAAGGTTACAACTGATGCTGTTGCTATAAGTAACTCTGTACGATGTCGTTGAGCTGACCATCGTCTTTCATTTGGTCGAGACGTTGGTTGATGAAGCTTTGCAGCTTAGGATCCATCTCAGGGTCAAATGCTAAATGGATGGGGTAGTTATTGATCACTGAGCCAAACTCTTGCATCTGGTAGTCATCAATACTGAGCTTCTGCTCATTTAGGTTGTATTTGATTCGAGATTCCATTTCAACAAAAACGGTATCACCCGGAGTTCGGTTTAATACACGAAAAGCCGCGCTGTAATCTTTAACTCGAATCTCGTTAAGCTTACCTTGTTGGATATAAGGCTCTAGATTTGGATATTCAAATCCCACCAGCAATACCACCGCTTTTCCGTTTAAATCATCGATAGTGTTGAACTCAAATGGCTTCTTGCCGCTGCTAAGTAACACATGTTTTACATTGTAAATCGGATCTTTAGACAGGTTTACAGATTGGATATTTCCCCAACTTGGGCTGCCATAGGTGACCCAGTTGGGATTCTCTCTAGCGTCGAGCTTATCGACCATTCGGTTGAAAGGGTAGGTGTGGTAATCGATCTCGTATTGGCTGTCGTCAAATACGGCTTCAACAATATCCGAAACCATTCCTCTGTGAGATGACCCGTCAGTTTCGATCTGAAAAGGTTGCGCTTGGCTTGCAATAATGTAGTAGTGAACAGGTTCGCTTGCAAAAGCATAACTGCTTGAAAACAAACTGACTATGGATGCAACTATTAGATGTTTTTTCATAACCTTCCCTAGTTATTTGATGAATGACTACTATTATACTAGTTGAGTAATTGTAGTTTGCTAGGATAACAATAATGGTAATTTTTGTATGGTGAATAAAGGAAAACGCTATATTGGACTCTCCCGACAGTTGATCGGGGTAATCATCGCAATCAGTACCTTATTCACAGTCATAGTGACAGGTCTAGGTTTGTATGTGGAGTACCAAAATCGAGTTTCTTTTATCAGTTCTCAGATCGAACAGGTTAAGGCTGGTTATCTTTCCGGCTTAACCGCCAGTTTGTGGGTTGAAGACCGAGAGCAACTGTTTGTGCAAGCTGAAGGTATCTCGCGCTTACCCTCGGTCAGTTATCTGTTAATAGAAAGCCCCGATGAAAAAATTTTAGAATTAGGTCAACAGACGTCCGGTCAGTCTTATTCTCAATCTTGGGATATGGTGCATCAGATGGGAGGTTCAGAGTTCCAACTGGCGACGCTCACGGTGCAGTCTGATCTGAGTATGATTCTCAACGACTTTGAAGATCGGGTCTTATTATTGCTCGCTTTCGAAGCAGTTAAAATCTTCTTATTGTCTCTGGTGTGTTTAACCATCGTCTATCGCCTTGTAGTCAAGCGCTTAATGACCATGTCTTCTCAGATCAACCATCAACAGGTTGAAGACAACAAACCGCGATTTTTAACACCCACTAACTCTACGTACAGTGATGAGATCTCGACATTAGAGAGTAGCTACAATCAGTCGATTGAACGTATTCGTCAACAATACCAAGAATTGGAAAAAGCTAAAGATACTGCAGAGGTAGCGAACCGTAACAAGAGTGAATTTCTTGCCAACATGAGCCACGAAATCCGCACTCCAATGAACGGGATTATTGGGCTTTCATCACTGCTTTCTGAAATGGATATGCCGAAAGAGCAAAAAGAGTATGTCGACATGCTCAACACCTCTTCGCTTACTCTACTCGATTTAATCAATGACATTCTCGACTACTCGAAGATTGAAGCGGGTCGTTTAGAGCTTCAGCAAGAACCGATGAAAATGATGGGTATTGCTGCCGACGTAGAGTCGACCTTCAGAGTTAAAGCCGAGCAAAAAGGGCTCAAATTCCAACTGGCGATTGATCCTAAGATCCCAACCATGGTGATTGGCGATGGCACTCAGTTAAGACAAGTACTGAATAACCTAGTTGGCAATGCCATCAAATTTACCGAACATGGTCATGTCATGCTCTCACTTCGTTTAGAAGAAGTCATAGAGCCGGAACAAAAGCTCAGAGTGAAATTTGAGGTGACCGATAGTGGTATTGGTATCGCAGAAGACAAGCAACAATCGGTATTCGATAAGTTTCAACAAGCCGACGGCAGCACCACCCGCATCTACGGAGGCACGGGGCTTGGTCTTACGATATGCGATAAGATCGTGACCTTAATGGGCAGTAAGCTTGAGCTAACCAGTGTCGTAGGTAAGGGAAGTACATTCTACTTTACCGCTGACTTTGACCCGAGCTTAGACGTTGACGAGAGCAACATCGATTTTAATAAAGTCTCGGTACTTTTGGTTGATGACAGCCAGTTGAACATGCGTATTACCTCAACACAACTTCAATCATTCGGCGTTAAGTCTGAGTGCTGTGAAACCGCCACTCAAGCGTTAGAGCTTGTTTCAGAGTCTGTGGCGAAGTCGTTGCCTTATGATCTGGTGCTGATTGATAAAGTGATGCCGTCTATTGATGGATTCCAATTAGCAAGAAGTTTGATTGAGCGTTTTGACAAAGCTTGTCCGAAGCTAGTGATGATTTCTGCCGATCCTCGAAAACAGGATGAAGCACGCGCCAAACAAGTGGGTTTTGTTGCCTACATTGCTCGCCCTTATCAAGATAATCAGCTTAAATGGACGCTGAGTGAAGTCCTGGCGAGATCGGCTGATACCTCAATCTTTACCTATCCAAATCGAGGTGAGGTAGCGTTTAAAGATAATCAACCCGTGCCATTAACCAAACCATCGGGTTCTGTTGAAGCTACGACATCTGCTTCTGTTAGAACGACACAAATAGACAAACAAGCTCCAATCAAAGAAGAGCCAAAACCAGTGGCTGCTCCGTTTAGTGGTAAGGTTTTGGTCGTTGAAGATTCTAGAGTGAATCAACAAGTCGCCAAAATGATGCTTAAGAAGCTGGGGTTTGAGGTGGATATTGCAGACAACGGTGAAATTGGTGTCGAGAAATTCCAGGCCAACGAATACGAGATGATTTTTATGGATTGCCAGATGCCAGTTCTTGATGGTTTCGAAGCGACCAAGCAGATCCGAGCGCTCGAAGAAGGAACCTCTAAACACATTCCGATCGTTGCGCTGACGGCCAACGTCGTGCAACGAGATAAGCATTTGTGCTTCGATGTGGGTATGGATGAATTTTTACCAAAACCCGTCAATCAAGGGAAACTGAGAGAGATCGTTGCCAGTTTCTTGTCGAAAGGAACTGAGTCGAGCAAGGAACATGAGCAGAAAATCGTTTAGGTTCAATTAGCTGATGTCTCGCTAAAGCATATCCAACTCTATAAGAAACTCTGACAGAATCAGTCGGAGTTTCTTTTTTTTGCTAATGAGCACTTGGTTAGCCAATACATCTCGTTAGTTAAAGACATATAGTTAAATACGTCGCGTATCAATACTGATTGAATCCATAAGCTGTTGTATTTAGGAAAACAAGCATGTGGTGATTGTCATAGCCGTGAAATACAACTGCCACGAAAATATGCTCTTAATGTCATAATCCCGTTATAGCATGCAGCCAACTAGAACTATGGTTTAGTTTTAACCTTAACGAAATTCAACCCGTGAGAGCCTAAGATGTTCAAACCTTTGTATGTATTTGATATGGATGAAACGCTGATCAATGCCGATGCAGCGATGCTCTGGAATGAATTCTTGGTTGAAAAGGGCATTGCCACTGCGCCCAACTTTATTGAAGAAGATAAGCGCTTAATGGGCCTGTATTCGGAAGGCAAACTGAACATGGAAGATTACCTAACGTTTTCCATGCAGCCTTTAGCCGATATGCCAACAGAGCAAGTTACCGCTTTGGTGGAAGAGTGTGTTGAACAGCATATTTTGCCTAGACAGTTCAAGCAGTCGAAACCTTTGATTGAGAAGCTTGAGAATGATGACATCGACATGTTGATCATCTCTGCCAGTGTAACTTTCTTAGTGGAAGCGGTCGGTCGCAAGATTGGTATTGAGAATGCACTCGGTATCGACTTGATTGAAAACCAAGGCCGCTTCACGTCTCAGATCTTAGGTGTGCCAAGCTACCGTGAAGGTAAAGTCACGCGTTTAAAAGAGTGGTTGGATGATCAAGAAACCAACTACTCAGACATCCACTTTTATACGGATTCAATCAACGACTTACCTTTGTGTGAACACGCTGATTTTGCTTACCTAGTAAACCCATGCCCGCGTTTGAAAGCACTGGCTGATCAACCGAATTGGTCGATTCTCAACTGGGATTAACGCTGATCCCATCTTTGAATTAGGTTCTTTCTAGAACTCATCAAGCCGCTGACTACAGCGGCTTTTTTGCATCATCAGTCTAATGTTCGATTTATTACCTTAGCTGATAAAAGGATGCATGTAACAATTCAATAACATCCATTACTCTGCTGTAAATCAAACAACCATCTTTCAATCCCTTGATAGCACTCACTTTCTTGTGAATAGAGTTTATGTGTAACAAATATTTTACAAACTGACGGGCTTTTAGCGTTATTGTCCATTTCCTTCCATCCATTCCAATCTGTCGGCTTGTGAGCCAAATTTAATTAAGGACAAAAAACACACAACACAAAACCAATAGGTACAAGGAGAAAGTTCATGGTGGATACATACAACCCGCTTGGCACGGATGGATTCGAGTTTGTTGAATACACTGCCGTTGACCACAAGGGAATTGAGCAACTTAAAGCGCTGTTTGTGTCACTTGGTTTTGCTGAGATTGCCAAGCACCGCTCAAAAGAAGCTTGGTTGTATCGACAAGGTGACATCAACTTTATCGTCAATGAACAGCCACACAGCCAAGCGGAAGCGTTCGCCAAGGTGCATGGGCCATCGGTCTGTGGTATGGCTTTTCGTGTCAACGAAGCAACCGCTGCAATGGAGCAAGCATTCAAGGGCGGTGGTGAAGAGTACAAAACAGAAATAGGGCCGATGGAGCTGAGCATTCCTGCCATTTATGGCATCGGTGAAAGCCTGCTCTATTTTGTGGATCGTTATGGCAAGCAGAGCATCTACGACGTCGACTTCCGGTTCTATGACGATGCGGAACAGCGCATGGCCGAAGCCAATGTTGGCTTGTATGAAATCGACCACCTCACGCACAACGTTAAGCAAGGCAATATGGATGTGTGGTCTGGGTTCTATGAGCGTCTTGGTAACTTCCGTGAGATTCGCTACTTCGACATTGAAGGCAAGCTGACAGGCCTTGTGAGCCGCGCCATGACCTCACCGTGTGGCAAAATCCGAATTCCAATCAATGAGTCTTCCGACGACAAATCACAAATCGAAGAGTTTATTCGCGAATACAACGGCGAAGGCATCCAACACATCGCACTCGCCACCGATGACATCTACAAAACCGTGAAGACTCTGCGTGATCGCGGTATGGACTTTATGCCAACCCCAGATACCTACTACGAGAAAGTCGACGAGCGTGTAAAAGGCCACGGGGAAGACACCGATCTATTGCGTGACCTACGCGTTTTGATTGATGGCGCGCCGACCAAAGACGGCATCTTGCTGCAAATTTTTACACAGACGGTAATTGGGCCTGTGTTCTTTGAAATCATTCAGCGCAAAGGCAACGAAGGCTTTGGCGAAGGTAACTTCAAGGCGCTGTTTGAATCGATTGAAGAGGACCAGATTCGTCGAGGAGTATTAGACGATGCATAAATGGATCTCGTTTCCTCATCGGGAGGGGGTGTGTTCTAAACAAGCGCATGCCGACTTCCCCGAAGAGGCAATTTATGAGCGAGAAGCTGGCCGGAGTGGTTTCTTCGGCCCTGCCGCTCACTTTCATCACCAACATGCCCCAACAGGTTGGTCTGAGTGGGAGGGCGACTTACGCCCTCGCGCTTTTGATTTTACGCTGGTGGAAAAAGCCAGTCAGATAACCCCTTGGGCTGTGCCTCATCTATTGCACAACGCGGACTGCAAAATTCGCGTATGGCGCATGGATGAGAAGATGGATTTCTTGGTACGTAACTCCGATGGCGATGAGCTACTGTTCATTCACCAAGGCAGGGCTGATCTCTATTGCGACTATGGTCATTTAGCCGTGAGTGAAGGGGATTACGTGTTGATCCCGCGCTCAACCAATTGGCGCTTGGAGCCAAGTGAGCCGATGTTCATCTTGATGATTGAGAACACCGACGCGGCTTATTCCTTGCCAGAGAAGGGCATGGTCGGCAATCACGCGGTGTTTGATCCAGCGGTTCTTGAAATTCCATCGATCAACGATCAATTCCGCGCTCAGTATTCAGAAGATCAAACTCAAGTTCAGGTGAAACGCCACGACAAAGTCAGTGTGATCACTTATCCGTTCAATCCTTTAGACGCGATTGGCTGGCATGGTGATTTGGCTGTGGTGCAAGTGAATTGGCGCGATATCAGACCGCTGATGTCACATCGCTACCACTTGCCACCGTCTGCACACACGACCTTTGTTGGCGCTGGCTTTGTGGTGTGTACCTTTGTGCCGCGGCCGATTGAGAGCGACCCCGGTGCGCTGAAAGTGCCGTTTTACCACAACAATGATGATTACGACGAAGTACTCTTCTATCACGCTGGTGACTTTTTTAGCCGTGACAATATTGAAGCGGGCATGGTGACTTTCCATCCAGCAGGCTTCACTCATGGACCTCACCCTAAAGCCTTTAAGGCAGGTCAGGCGCATAAGAAGAAGTTTACCGACGAAGTGGCGGTGATGATCGATACTCGCCACGCGCTGCAGTTCTCTGATGAACTCGATAGCGTTGAGAACAAAGAATATGTCTACAGTTGGCAAGACACGGGTTTGCAAGAGACAGGTTCTCAAACCATGGCTGACGATAAGAAGTAAGGGACAAGGATGAAATTAGCAACCAAGAAAAATGGCACTCGCGACGGTCTATTGATGGTCGTAAGTAAAGATCTTAAACAATGTGTAGCTGCCACCGAAATTTTCCATGCGATGCATCTAGCGCCAACCATGCAGGTAGCATTGGATAACTGGGACAGCGTGGCTTCTCAGTTAGAAGAGTTATACACCTCGTTAAACAACGGACATGTCACAGGCAGTGAAGTGTTTGCACCTCAGTATTGTGAATCACCTCTGCCCCGTGCTTATCAATGGGCTGATGGCAGCGCGTATGTAAACCACGTTGAATTGGTGCGTAAAGCACGTGGTGCTGAAATGCCAGAAAGCTACTGGGTCGATCCATTAATGTATCAAGGCGGCTCAGACGCGTTTATCGGCCCTCGTGACAATATCGAATTTGCCAGCGACGAATGGGGCATCGATTTCGAAGGTGAGGTCGCGATTGTGACCGGTGACGTGCCAATGGGTGCAAGTGCTAAACAGGCGCACGAGTCGATTCGATTACTGATGTTGGTGAACGATGTGTCGCTGCGCGGCTTGATTCCGGCTGAGCTCGCGAAAGGCTTTGGCTTCTTCCAGTCTAAACCGTCTTCGGCGTTTTCTCCGGTTGCGGTAACACCTGATGAGCTTGGCGAGCAATGGAGAGGCAGCAAGGTGCATCTACCGTTGATATCGACCTACAACGACCAGCCTTTTGGTTGTCCGAATGCCGGTATAGATATGACTTTCAATTTTGCAGAGTTGGTTGTTCACGCTGCGAAGACTCGCCCACTATCTTCAGGCGCAATCATAGGCTCAGGTACGGTATCGAATAAGCAAGGCACCGATCATGGCACCTCAATTGCCGAGGGCGGTGTGGGTTATTCATGCATAGCTGAAGTTCGTATGATTGAGACCATCCGCGATGGTAAACCTTCGACTCAGTTTATGTCGTTTGGTGACTCGATCAAGCTTGAGATGCTTGATGAGGCGGGTGATTCTATTTTTGGCGCGATAGACCAAAAAGTGAGCCAGTATCGATCGCTATAATCCACGTAATAGGGTTTCAGTATGAGCGAGAGCATCGTGAACAAGAACATTTTACTTTACGGTTATTGGCGCTCTTCAGCTGCCTATCGGGTGCGTATTGGGTTGAACCTAAAGCAACTCAACTACGAGTCTAAATCGGTGCACTTGGTGCGTAATGGCGGCGAGCAGCATGATCCACAATATCGCGATCTCAATGCCAGTGAATTGGTGCCAGTGCTGGTGGATGGTGACGTTCAACTCAATCAGTCACTGGCTATTCTTCAGTATCTCGATGAGCACTATTCTTGTGAGAGTAGCCCGGAAGTATCGCTGATTCCTGAGCAAACACCACTGCGCTATCAAGCACTGGCGATGGCTCAGGATATTGCGATGGAAATTCATCCTCTTAATAACCTGCGCGTGTTGCAATATTTGGAGAGAGAATTATCTTGCGAACAAGAGATGAAAATGGATTGGCTTCACTATTGGATGAGCCAAGGTTTCCGAGCAGTTGAAGAGAAGTTAGCGAAGCACAGAAAAGCACATGGCGACTCGGTGTATAGCCTCACGGATTCGCCCTGTATCGTCGATATCTGCTTGGTGCCGCAGGTGTATAACGCGCTGCGCTTTGGCGTTGATATGTCGCCGTATCCGCTGATTAATTCGATTGTTGAAGCGTGTAACCAGTTACCCGCTTTTATTGAGGCGATGCCAGAGAACCAAGCGGATGCGAATGCACCGATGTGAACGTATTGAATTGTTTTTTAATGAACTGGAAACGTTGTTTTGATTAAATAACGTTATAATTACGATTGGGTATATTTAAATATATTATGTATTCATTATTTTCAGGTTTAATTTCCAAATTTATGAATATTTATCTCATCTAGCATTAAACGGTCCTAATGAAATAAGCCTCATTATAATTAAATAAGAGGCTTGTAATGTAATTTATATTAGTAGTATTTATCACTCGATAAGATTAGTAATAAACAATACCTTCACCTTTCGTTATCAGAGTGCCAGCTTCATTGGTGATTATTTTATCTAAATCAAATAATGAACCAATCGCCGCATTACCCAGGCCAGCTTCAACGAATTTACAAACGGCATCAATTTTTGGCCCCATAGAACCAGCAGGGAATGAAAACTCTGCTAAACCAGCAGGCGTTGCTTGCTTCATTTCTGCTTGGTCTTCTTTACCATAGTTACGGAAAATTGAACCATCGGTTAAGATAATAAATAGGTCAGCATGGATTTTTTCAGCCAGTAATTCAGCCGTAAGATCTTTGTCAATCACGCACTCTACGCCAGTACTCTTACC
Organism: Vibrio sp. 10N.239.312.C11; assembly: GCF_041466065.1. Classification (NCBI taxonomy): domain Bacteria; kingdom Pseudomonadati; phylum Pseudomonadota; class Gammaproteobacteria; order Vibrionales; family Vibrionaceae; genus Vibrio; species Vibrio sp. 10N.239.312.C11. The sequence continues at coordinate 178 of NZ_JBFSRZ010000031.1, read as the reverse complement.
CTGTTCAATACTCACGGGAACACCGCCGCCGCCACAAGCGATAACAAGGTTTTCTGTATCTAGAAGAGTTTCAACTTGCTGAATTTCAACAATGCTTTTTGGCATAGGAGAAGGCACAACGCGACGGCTTTGTTGCGTAATTCAATGGAACTAAATCAAGAACCTACGATCTGATCAG